>JBDOLX010000084.1 GCA_039832905.1 Desulfurobacteriaceae bacterium
CGGGTGGACGGTTTAAGCAGTTGGATCGCCGAGGCGACGCCGGCGGTGAGCCCACCGCCCCCAAACGGAGTAATGACAGCATTGACGTCCGGAAGATCTTCCAGGATTTCAAGGCCGATGGTGCCCTGGCCCGCCATGACATCACGGTTACTCGCTGGGTGAATGAAAAGCCCTACCATGCCAGGGTAGTCGTGACTGTGTAAGATCAGGTCGAACCAGGCGTCCCGGGGAATTGTCCGGATGGATGCGCCCAGTTCTTCCATTGCGGCAAGTTTTGTAGGCTGGGTCTTTGCAACTTCGTGGGCGTGGATATCACCGATGATGATTTCGCCTACTGAGGCGATGAGGCCGAAGATAAGGGCGATATAGGCAGAGTTTGTGAAGAACTCTACGTGCTGGTGCTTGAGAAGGTGGTAGGCACGTACGGAGAGGACGAAAACTGATGCGAGAATCATACCTGCAGTGGCTGTGTGCCAGAACTTAACGTCTGCTACAGGGTTAAATACCACAGCCCACCAGTCTGTCATCTCGGCTCTTTTTCCTGCCAAGGTTTTAACAACTTCTGCACCTGTAGGATGCTGCATCCACCCGTTTGCAACCAAAATCCATAGAGCTGATAAGTTTGAACCAATAGATGATAACCATGCTGCCAAAAGGTGAACTCCTTTTGGTACTTTGTCCCATCCAAATAAGAATACTCCAATAAAAGTAGATTCCATAAAGAATGCAAGAAGTCCTTCAATTGCAAGTGGTGCTCCAAAGATGTCTCCAACGAATCTTGAGTAAACGGACCAGTTCATACCAAACTCAAACTCGTGGACAAGACCTGTAGCAACTCCAAGTGCAAAGTTGATGGCAAAGAGTTTAGCCCAAAACTTTGCCATTTCTTTGTAGATCTCTTTACCGGTTTTGTAATAAAGTGTCAGCACTATAGCTGACAGTGTGGAAAGACCTAGTGTAAGTGGAACGAAAATGAAATGGAAGAAGGCTGTCATCGCGAACTGAAGTCGCGATACCAGTAATACAAAGTCCATCGCGGCACCTCCCTAAAAGATTTATTAAAGCTCTTAGATTTATTAAGGTTCTTAAATTACCGTTGGCTATTATACATACTTAATAAATCAAGTTCAAATATTATACGCAATATATTAATGATTTATCATATTATCTCTGTTCCAATTCCTTCTTGAGTAAATATCTCTAAAAGAACAGAATGTTTAACCCTACCGTCTATGATGTGTGTTTTTTTAACCCCTCCAGTTAAAGCTATCTCACAGGCTTTCACTTTTGGAATCATTCCTCCAAAAATAACCCCACCCTCTATGAGTTTTGAAAGATCCTCGCGTTTTGTGGACTTTATTAACTTTCCTTCATCATCCTTTATTCCTTCAACATCAGTAAGCATTATAAGCTTTTCTGCCTTTAAAGCTGATGCTATTTCTCCTGCTACGATATCAGCGTTTATATTGTACGCCTCAAAATCTTCCCCAATTCCAACTGGTGCAATTACAGGTATGAATTTGGATTCTATAAGTTTGTTGATAATATCTGGATTAATCTTCTTAACTTTTCCAACATAACCTAAATCTATAATTTCAGGAGCTTTGATTTCGGTGAGGTATTTCTTATAGTCTATCTTTTCTGCAACTATAAGATTACCGTCTTTTCCAGAAAGACCAACAGCGTTTCCTCCATGGGAATTTATAAGTTTCACAATCTCCTTATTTACTTTACCGACAAGAACCATCTCTACAACGTTCATTGTCTCTTTATCAGTAACTCTCATTCCTCCAACGAATTTCGTTGGAATGTTTAGCTTTTCTAAGAACTCTCCAATTTGAGGGCCTCCACCATGAACAATAACGGGATTGATACCTATATATTTCAAGAGGACAACATCCTCAGCAAAGGCATCTTTTAAATCTTCCCTAACCATGGCGTTTCCACCGTACTTTATAACTATCGTTTTACCATAAAACCTCTTTATATAAGGAAGAGCTTCTAAGAGGGTAGAGGCTTTTTCTATAAGTCTTTCCATTCTTCTTTTTCCTCCTTTTTGGTTCATTTGCAACTTGTCTAAAACCAATTATAATCTCTTAGCATGGAAAGAGTTATTGTGGGAATAACTGGGGCAAGTGGCGCTATATATGGCGAAAGAGCAGTAGAAGTTTTAGTTTCGAACGGCTACGCCGTTGACGTTATTTTCTCCAAAGTAGGAAAGAAAGTTTTTGAATATGAACTTAAAAGTAAAGTAGAAGAATTTCTCTCAAAGTTTCCTAAAGAAAAAGTAAGAACTTTTGACTACGATGATCTTTTTGCTCTTCCATCAAGTGGGTCTTACCGAGTTCTTGGAATGATAGTTATTCCATGTTCGGCTGGAACTCTTTCCCATATTGCAAACGGGATAACTGAGAACTTAATCCATAGAGCTGCTGATGTTTGCTTAAAAGAAAGAAGACCTCTTGTTCTAGTCCTTAGAGAAACTCCATTAAACAGAATACACATCGAGAATATGCTAAAGATAGTTGATGCTGGAGGAATAGTCTTTCCAGCATGTCCTGCTTTTTATTCAAAGCCAAAAACTATAAATCACCTTGTGGACTTTGTAGTTGAAAGGTCTCTAAGACTTCTAGTGAAAAAGGAGTTTCATTTGATCAAAAACTGGGGAGATTAAGTTCTCTTAGAAGCTTCTTGGTTGAAAACGGTATAACTTCATCTATTGTTTTGTCCAAGATAACCATAACGAGTCTATCAAACCCAAGGGCAACACCTTCACAGTCCGATAATTTTTTCTCTTTAAGAAGATTCAAAAAGCCTTTATCTACAGCTTTATTTCCTTTTTCTAAGAACTTTATCTTGTAGCTTTCATAGTCTACAAGTTCAGTATAACCGTTAGCAAGTTCTACTCCCGCAATATATAATTCAAATCTTTCAGCAAAGTTTCCCTTTAGCTTAGCCATCGCAGAAAAACTTTTTGGATAGTCATAAAGGAAAACAGGATGGTTAAACCTTTTCAAGGCGGGTTCCACTTTGTCCACTAAAAGTTTAAAGAATGCTGTCTCATAATCTTTTTCTTCTGCTTTAGCTTTTACCTCCTCTTCATCTAGGACATTTCTAATACCAGCAAACTCCTTAAAAGCTTCTTCAACAGGTAAGCTTATAAAGTTGTTAAAGAGAACTTTTTTTCCTTGAAAACAGATTTCTTTTTTCCCGATAGTATTCAAACAGTGCTTTAAAAGTTCAAAGGTTTCTTCCATTCCTTTCCTATAGTCACCATTACTCCTGTACCATTCAACCATTGTAAACTCAATATTGTGAAAGTTTGTAACCTCTCCATCTCTAAAAACCTTTGTAATTTGGTAAATTTTCGGAATTCCATGCCACACGACTCTCTTCATAAAAAATTCAGGAGAGGTGTGTAAAAACCAATTGTGTAGTTTCCCTGACAAATCGTGAAAGTTAGCATTTACATTTACGACGTTCGAATCAGGATTTTCATAAGGAACAAGTATAGGAGTTTCTACTTCTATAAATCCTTGTGAATCAAAGAATTCTCTTACAGCTTTTAATAGATTGCTTCTTATCTGTAGAAGGTTTTTCATATTTTCAACCTCGTGATAAACTTCTACTATTATGAAAGTAGGAATAATAGCCGATGTACATGCAAATATCCATGCTTTACTTGAAGTAGTCAAGGAACTTGAAAAAGAAGAAGTAGACGAAGTATGGTGCCTTGGAGATGTTGTAGGCTACGGAGCGTTCCCTAACGAGTGCTTAAATTGGATTAGAGAGAACTGTAAACATCTTGTTCTTGGTAACCATGAGCTTGCTTTACTTAACCTCGTCGATTTAGAAGTTCTTAACAAATATGCAGCTGCATCTTTGAAATGGACAAAGAATGTTATTACCGACGAGAATTTAGAATTTTTAATGGGAAGAGGAATTCAGGTAGTAACTTCTGATTTCCACCTTGTTCATGACTCTCCAGCTTTTCCCGGTAGTATGGAGTACATTACAAATCTAAAAAGCGCTTACTATAGCTTGATAAGACAGGCAAAGCCTGTTTGCTTTTTTGCTCATACTCACAAACCTATTGTTTACAAGCTGGAAGGGGGAATTCCAGAGGTTGTTAGGAGTCCAGTTGTAAGTATTGATAAAGGAAGGTTCTTGATAAATCCGGGAAGTGTTGGACAACCAAGAGACGGAAGACCTGATGCTTCGTTTCTAATACTTGAAGACGGCACCGTTTATTTTAGAAGGGTAAAATATGATATTAGATCAGCTGCAAAATCTATTTTAAAAGCAGGACTTCCGGAATACTTAGCTGCAAGACTTCTTTTGGGGGTATAGGATGATAAAAGGCTATATGTTGATTGCTGGAAAGAAGGTTTTTAGAAAGGAAGAAATCGAGATCCATTTTCCTTATGATGGGTCTTTAGTTGGAACTATTCCAAGGGGTAAAGAGGAAGATGTAATTCTTGCCGTTGAGGCAGCAAAGATTGGCTTTGAAAAGATGAAAAAAATGTCCTCTTATGAAAGATATCAGTGTCTTCAAAAAGCAGCAAGGATAATATCAAACAGAGCAAAAGAGTTTGCTGAGATTTTGACTTTAGAAGTTGGAAAAACAATAAAGGAAGCTCTTTCAGAAGTTGGTAGAGCGGTAAACACAATAACTTTAGCTGCTGAAGAAGCAAAAAGAGTCTTAGGTGAAGAAGTTCCTTTTGATGCTGCACCTGGGATAAAGAACAAAGTAGGTTTTTATAGACGCGTTCCTCTTGGTATTATCGGATGTATTACTCCTTTCAACTTTCCGTTAAACCTTACATGCCATAAGGTTGCCCCAGCGTTAGCAGCTGGAAATAGCGTAATAATAAAGCCTTCTGAGAATACCTCCCTCGTTGTAATAAAGCTTGCTGAGGCTTTAATAGAAGCAGGGTTTCCTGCGGAGGCTGTAAACGTCGTAACTGGATACGGAGAGGAAGCAGGAGATGCCCTTGTTAGGAACGAAAACGTAAGAATGATTACTTTTACGGGAAGTGTTGAAACAGGAAAGATAATTATGAGTAGAGGCGGTTTAAAGAAGTATGCAATGGAACTTGGTTCAAATGCTGGAGTTTACGTAGACGAAGACCAAGAATCCAAGTTAAAAGAAATTGCTGAAAAGGTTGCAAGAGGTGGGTTTGCTCTTGCAGGCCAGGTTTGTATTTCTGTTCAAAGGGTTTTCGTCCACGAAAAGCTTTTTGAAAACTTCGTAAAAGAGATTATTGATTTTACAAAGACATTAAAAGTTGGAGACCCAAAAGAGGAAGATACTGATATTGGCCCTGTAATTGATAAAGCTTCAGCAGATAGGATTATGGAATGGATAGAAGAAGCAAAACTTTTGGGATCAGAAGTTGTTTGTGGAGGAAGAAGACTTTCCGATACTTTAATAGAACCAACAATCGTTGTAGATGTTCCCCGTGAAGCTAAGCTCTTTAGAAAAGAAGTTTTTGGTCCCGTTATTCTTGTTAATAAGGTTTCCTCAATAGAGGAAGGAATAAACGCTGTTAACGACTCTCCATACGGACTTCAAGCTGGAATATTTACAAACAACCTCAAAAATGCCTTTAAGTTTTCTTGTGAAGTCGAATGCGGTGGAATAATGGTTAATGAGATCCCAACGTTTAGAGTTGATCAGATGCCTTATGGTGGAGTGAAAGAAAGTGGAATTGGAAGAGAAGGGCCTCACTTTGCTATTGAGGAAATGACAGAAATAAAGGTTATCAGTTTTGATTTAAATTAAAGGGGGGAACTCCCCCCCTTATTCTAAGTAATAAGCAGCTTCTTTTGCACAAATACCTTCGTGAACAATAGCAGCAATTGCCCTAACAATTTTTTCTGGGTTTTCATGTTGGAAAGCGTTTCTACCAATAGAAACTCCCTTAGCTCCTGCCTTCATTGCACCTTCAACCATCTCAAGGATGGCCATATCACTGTCCATTTTAGGACCACCAGCGATAACAACAGGAATTGGACAGCCTTCAACAACTTTTTCAAAAGATTTTGTATCTCCTGTGTAAGCAACCTTTACTATGTCTGCCCCAAGTTCTGCTGCAACCCTTGCACAGTGGGCAACAACATCTGGATCAAACTGATCTTTAATATGTTCTCCACGAGCATACATCATAGCAACAAGCGGCATTCCCCACTCTAAGCACTTTTCAGAAACTTTTCCAAAGTCTTCAAGCATCTTGTCTTCGTTGATATCTCCAAGATTTACGTGAATAGAAACACCATCAGCTCCAAGCTTTATAGCTTCTTCTACGCTACAAACTAAAACTTTACTGTTTGGTTTTGGAGAAAGACTTGTACTTGCTGATAGGTGAACTATAAGTCCTACGTCCTTTCCTCCTTTCCTGTGTCCGTGTCTTACAAGCCCTTTATGGATTATTACAGCGTTAGCTCCACCATTTGCAACTTTATCAATAGAATCTCTAATGTCTATTATCCCCGAAATTGGTCCCATAGAAACGCCGTGATCCATAGGAATAATTACAGTGTTCCCTGTTTCTCTGTTGATAATTCTTTCCATTCTAATAGCTTTTCCTATTTTCATAATAAAGACCTCCCTTTAAGTTTCTTGAATTTTAGCAGGATTTTCTCTTTGGGTGGATATGATGCTACTCCCCTCCCTATGAGGAGGGGAAATAGTTTTCGTAGGAGAAAATGTACTTCTCTATGAAATCACAGAGAACGTGACCAAGAGTTATATGAACCTCTTGAATCCTAGGTGTTGAAAAACTCTTAACTACAAAGCAATGATCAGCGATCTTTAATAACTCTCCCCCGTCTTTTCCGGAGAAACCAACAGTTAAGAGGCCTAATTCCTTAGCTTTCTTAACTGCATTAATGACATTTTTTGAATTCCCGCTGGTACTTATTCCTATGAGAACATCTCCTTTAGTTCCTAATGCTTCCACTTGTCTTTCAAATATTGTGTCAAAGGAGTAATCGTTTCCAACTGCTGTAAGGATTGAAGTATCGGTAGTAAGAGCTACCGCAGGAAGAGCTTTTCTTTCCATACCAAATCTTCCAACAAGTTCTGCAGCTATGTGTTGGCAATCAGCGGCTGAACCACCATTTCCACAAAGGAGAATTTTATTTCCTTCTTTTATCCTTTTGGCTATTTCTAAAAAAACTTTATAGATTTTTTCTCTGTTTTCTTCTATAAAAGCCCTTTTGGTGTCTGCACTCTCTAAGAACGTATAGTATATTAGCTCATTCATGGTATCAGTCCTTTACGCGTTCATAGCCTTTAAAAAGTCTTCGTTGGTTTTATATTTTCTAAGTTTTTCAAGTAAGAATTCCATGGATTCTACTGGGGACATAGAAGTTAGAAGTCTTCTGAGTATCCACATTCTGTTGAGTTCCCATTCGGAAACTAAGAGTTCCTCTTTTCTTGTTCCAGATTTTTGGATGTTTATTGCAGGAAAAACTCTTCTTTCTACAAGTTGCCTATCTAAGACTATCTCCATATTACCAGTTCCTTTAAATTCCTCGAAGATAACATCATCCATACGGCTTCCTGTCTCAACAAGAGCTGTTGCAATAATTGTAAGGCTTCCACCCTCTTCTATGTTTCTTGCGGCTCCGAAAAATCTTTTTGGTTTATGGAAAGCATGAGCATCAATACCACCAGAAAGGATTTTACCACTTGGCGGAGTTAAAGTGTTATAAGCCCTTGCAAGCCTTGTTAAGGAATCCAAAAGAATTACAACATCTTTCTTGTGCTCAACAAGCCTTTTTGCCTTTTCTACTACTATCTCTGCAACCTGCGCATGTCTTTCTGGAGGCTCGTCAAAGGTAGAACTAATAACTTCATCGGCAAGGGTATTTCTCTTCATATCTGTAACTTCTTCTGGACGTTCATCAATTAAGAGGATTATAAGGTAGGTATCCGGATAATTTGTCTTTATTGCATTTGCAATTTTCTGTAAAAGAACTGTTTTTCCAGCTCTTGGGGGAGCAACGATAAGTCCTCTTTGCCCTTTACCGAAAGGAGTAATAAGATCCACCACCCTTGTTGAAAGTTCTGAGGGATCGTGTTCCAGTCTAAACCTTTCTGTTGGATGTAAAGGGGTTAGTTGGTCAAACTGGGGTCTTGTTTTTAAAATTTCTGGAGATTCCCAATTCACAGCTTCAACCTTTAAAAGGGCAAAATACTTTTCTCCTTCCTTTGGAGGTCTAACTTCTCCTGCGATAGTATCTCCTGTTTTTAGTCCGAGTTTTCTTATTTGAGAAGGGGATACATAAATGTCGTCAGAGCTCGGTAAATAATTATTCTCTGGAGAACGTAAAAAACCAAAACCGTCAGGTAAAACTTCCAGTACCCCTACTTTAAAGATAGCACCTCTTCTTTCTGCATTTTTCTCCAAAATCTGCTTTATAAGTTTTTGCTTTTTTGCTCCCTTTACTTCCGCTCCTAAGGATTTAGCAATTTTCCTGAGGTCAAAAATGCTCATTTTCTGGAGCTTATCAATAGTCAATCCTTCAATAGTATTTTCCGCCATACAGAATCCTCCGAAATTTTGTTAGTTTAGATGTGATTTTTTGGAGCTGCAACCTTTGCTATCCATATGCTGAGTTCATAAAGACCAAGAAGGGGTAATGCCATCATTATTTGGGAAAAGACGTCAGGAGGAGTTAAAACAGCTGCTAATGTGAATATTATCAGTATAGCATATTTTCTGTTTCTCTCTAAGAAAAGATAATTTATTATTCCTAATTTTGAAAGCAACCATACTACTACAGGAAGAAGAAATACAAACCCAAAAGCAAGTATCATCTGGATAACAAAAGATATATAACTACCAACAGTAATTTGCGGGGTTAAAAGGTCATCCATAAAACCAAGTAAAAATCTTAGCCCAAAGGGCAGAATTACAAAGTATGCAAAGGAAGCGCCTGTAAAGAAAGAAAAGATTGATGCAAATACAAACGGAATGAAGAACTTTTTTTCATGCTCGTAAAGAGCAGGTTCTATATACTTCCAAGCTTGATAAAGGACAAAAGGAAGAGCTATTAATACTCCTGCAAAGAAAGAGACTTTCAGCGCTGTAAAGAAAGCCTCTGGTGGAGAAAGGAAAATAAGCTTTCCTCTAAGGTCTAGAGGTAAAGGTTTTTCCAAAAAGAGTAAAATATCCTTCTTAAAAGGCCAAGCTACTAGAAAACCGATAACAATAGCGGCTATTGATTTAAAAATCCTTTGCCTTAATTCCTCTATGTGTTCACTTACCGGTAATTCTTCTTCAGGAGAAACCTTTCTTTTCGACATCTTGATGTCTTTATTCCTTAACCTTTATTTTTTCGACTTCTTCCTTTTTAGCTTCAGCTACAGTAGTTTTTTCATTATCTTTATCCTTCTTATTGTTTTCTTCCTCGTCTAAAAGACCCGAAGATGCTTTTCTAAACTCATTGATAGCCTTTCCTGTAGATCTTGCAAGTTCAGGAAGTTTCTTTGGACCAAATATCAAAAGCGCAATTACCAAAATTATTATTAGCTCTTGAGTTCCAATACCAAACATTTTTCCTCCAATCTTTAAAAAAGTTTTGTTACCTCTTTCAGATCTTCTAAGAGGACTTCCAGCCCTTTAAAGTCTCTCTTTTCTATTCTCTTAACCACTGCACTACCAACTACGAACCCATCAGGACTATTATACATACTCTTTATATGTTTTCCACTTGCAATGCCAAAACCTACAACAACCTTTTTTCCCGTAATTCTCTTTATCCTGTCTATATCCCTTTCTATACTTTCGTAAGCAAGTTCTTCCCTTTCACCAGTAATGCCGGTTACAGAAACGTAGTATATAAACTCTCCAGAAACTTCTCCGATTTTTCTAACTCTTTCATCAGTACTTGTCGGAGCAGCTAAGAAAACAGGAGAAAGCTTCATAGATTTTACTTTTCTTGCAAAATCTTCTCCCTCTTCTGGAGGAAGGTCTGGAACAATAAACCCGTCCACTCCAGCTTTCAAGGAGTCTCTTATGAATTCTTCCTCTCCATAGACAAAAATGGGGTTATAGTATCCCATAAGAAGTATAGGCTTTTCAGGTTCAAATTCCCTTATTTTTCTTACAAGGTCTAGAACTTTTTTTGTAGTTGCTCCAGCGTGCAACGCCCTTTCATGGGCTTTCTGAATAGTTGGACCGTCAGCTAACGGATCTGAAAACGGCATACCAATTTCAACCATATCGGCATAACGAAGGATAATCTTAAAAACTTCCAACGATTCTTGGCAGTTAGGATCACAAGCTGTAGCATAAACTATAAGTGGCTTTTCTCCTTTCTCCTTTAATTGTTCAAAACAGTTTCTTATTCTTTCCATACTTTCTCCAAACTAAATAGAATGAAAGAAGAATAGTTAAAATTCCTACACCGAGTAGTTTATGGGTAATAATAAATGAAAAAAAGGCTTTAAGCAAGTTTCCCATAAGGATATACGAAGAGATCCAGAGAGTAGCTCCAAGTAAGTTAAAGAAGGTATATTTCCTTAAAGGAGGTCTAAATGTTCCTATAACAAGAGGAAGAAGGTGTCTAACAACTGGAAGAAATCTTCCAAAGAGTAAAGATATTTCTCCTTTAGTTTCTATAAATTTTTTGGTTTTTAGAAAATCCTCTTTAGAAAGTCCTAACCTTTTAAGGTTCTTTTCCAAAACTTCTTCGCCGATATAGTATCCCATAAAATAGGTTGCCGTATAACCTATAAAGGTTCCTAGAGTTCCACAGATTAAAAAGCTTATAGGGGATATGGTTCCATCTGAAACAAGAAGAGCCCCAACTATAAGAATTTTTTCAGCAGGTAGAAGAAGTCCTAAGAGAAGCCCTGTTTCAAGGAATGCCCACAGGAAAAGAAAAAAGCAGGCTAGGTCTGGATGGGATTTTATAAGTTCTTTAGTTCCTTCTAAAAGGTTTACTAAATCCACTTGACACCTTTTAGGGTCTAAATTAAACTTTCCTAACGCAAAAGTTAACTGGAATTATAACAAGGAGGTAATTTATGAAAAAGGGAATTCACCCAGAATACAGAGAAACAAGAGTTATCTGTGCATGCGGAAATACTTGGGTTACAAGATCCACAAGGTTCCCAGAAATAAAAGTTGAAGTTTGCAATGCTTGTCACCCATTCTTCACTGGTAGCGGTCAGAAGCAAAAGGTTGTAAGAGGTAGAGTAGAGAAGTTTATGGCTAAATACGAAGGAAAGTACTAATGGGGATTACTCTCATCTCTCAGACAGAAGATATGCTAAAAGTTATAGCTACAGCAGCTCGGGTCTGTTATTCCGGGCTGCCTTTGGACGAACTATTATCTAAGTTTTCAGAGGAAGAAGATAAAGCGTTAATAAAACGTGTTGTGGGAATGGGGCATCTTTCAGTAGTAGAACACGCTTCATTCACATTTAAAGTAGATGGTTCTTTCAAAGAAGAACTTTTTGAGATAGTTATGGACAAACCTTTTTTGAAAATTTCAAAGGAAGGAGAAAATTTTATAGTTTCACTTAATCTCAGGACTATGTTGGAACTTATATTGGAAAAACCAAACTTAGAGTTTTCTAAAGAAATTAGGAAGTTTATTCCAGAATTTTTAATTTCAAGCTAAAGAATCAATGGCAACTCCACTACCAAACCGTTTAAAGATCTGTTGTTTTTTCTCCTCAAGAAATTTGTCATCCTTCTTGAAAGATAGTGATACTATAGAAAATCCTTCCTCTTCAATTATTTTTCTTAAATCTTTTTGAGTTTCTTTAAAGATTTCTAGGAGTTTTTCGCTACCGGTTGATACCTCAACAAGAATATTCTTTCCTAGAACTTCTATGAAAAATGAAAGCTTTTCATCTTCTATCTCTATTTCGAGAATGATTGAGTGAGGCTCATCACTATTTGAGGATACAGCTATAAATATACTCCCTTTAAAATCCCGAGAATAGAAGAAAGGAATAACAAATACTCCCCCTAATATAAAAATAGAATAGAAAGAAGTTATAGAAACAACAATTTCTTTAATTCTTTCTTTAGAAAGTTTCCTGCTTAGCTTTGTAAGAACCTTGTCTTCAAGCCCGACCAGGGTTGTACTAGATATAGAAACATCTCGGCAGAGCTGGGGGCGACCCTGAGCAGCCCAGCGCTAGCACTCATCCACAGAGGATAAACT
>JBDOLX010000085.1 GCA_039832905.1 Desulfurobacteriaceae bacterium
GCTATGTTAAGGATACTTTTAAAAGATTTGCTATTGTCTTTAGTTCATAACAAGCTTAGAACCTTTTTTGCATTTTTAGGGATTGTTTTTGGAGTCTCTTCTGTTGTTCTTATAGTTTCTGCTATTGAGGGCAGCAGTTTACAGGCGAATAAAGTTATTAAAAAACTTGGGCCAGATTCTGTTTTTATTATTTCAGGTGCTATTGGGAAAGGTCCCCGTAGTGGAATGAAAAACTTAACACTGGACGATGTCAAAGAAATATCAAGGCTTGAGGGAATTTTTGCTCTAACTTATGGGATAGTAAAACCTATGACTATTTCAAGTATAGAAACTTCAAAGTTTTCTGCAGTTTTTGGAGTAGGGGAAAACTGGCTTCTTTCGTGGGACTACAGAATAGAAATTGGAAGAGGATTTACAGAAGAAGACTTTAAGAATTTAAGAAAAGTAGCCGTTGTTGGACATGATGTTAGCGATTTCTTCTTTCCAAACCAAAACCCTATAGGGAAAACAATTTTGATAGGAAAAACTCCTTTTAAAATCATTGGTGTTTACAAGAAGAAGGGAAAAACCCCTAATGGACACAACCTTGATAACAGAGTATTCATTCCTTACAAAGTTTTTGACAAGGTGGTAGAAAAAACTTTTAACAGAATTACTCTCATAAGGTTTAGAGTTCTTGATATGAGGTCTTACGATGAAATAGTGAAAGAAACAAAAGCTATTCTTTTGAGACACCATGAGGCAGACGAATTTACGGTGATTACCCCTGTTGTTGTTAAAAAGTTTTTATCTATGCTTTCAGCAAGTTTAGCACTCTTTTTAGGAATTGCATCGACGACTGCTTTAGTTGTCGGAGGTTTTGTTCTTTCTTCCATCTTTTACATAAACGTAAAAGTTAGAGAATGGGAAATCGGCCTAAGAAGATCGTTAGGTGCAACGAGAAGAGACATTCTTTTAAGATTTTTAGCAGAAAGTCTCATTATTTCGTTAGTTGCATTAATTATCGGTAGTGGTTTGGGATTTTTGGCAGTTCACTACATAATGCCACTTTTAAAAGTTCCAGAAGTTTACCCTATAAAAGCCTTTATTATTGCAAGTATCTTTTCTGTTATTGTTGCGATTTTTGCAGCGTACTTTCCTGCCAAGAAGGCCTCTTTAATAGAACCTGTAAAAGCTTTAAGAACGAAGGTATAAACCATGACGGCTGTAAGAACTTTACTTTCTTACTTTAAGGAAAACAAAAGAAGGATGGTTCTTTCGGTTATTGGAATAGCAATTGGTGTTTTTTCTCTTACTCTCATGATGGGTATCACAGGAGCTATGAAGCAAAAGATTTTAAAAACACTTGGAAATCTTGGGGCAAATGTTCTTGTCATAATTCCAGGAGACGTTAAAAATTTGGGAGGAAGAACCATTCAACTTTCTTTTTATCCAACGTTAACCTTAGACGATGCAAAAGCTATAAACGAAAAGTGCCCTACTGTTTCTTTGGTTTCTCCTTATAAGAAGGTTAATCCAAACGTTCATTTTGGTGGAAAGTCTATTACTTCAGATGTTTACGGAGTAGTTCCGGACTTTGAACGTATTGCTGATTATCATCCTTTTTGTGGAAGGTTTCTAAAAAAGGATGAGGTGGAAAACATATCGCAAGTGGCAGTAATAGGAATAGAGGTTGCAAGAAGTCTTTACAAGGAAGACTGTCCAGTTGGAAAAAATATTTACCTATTTAACGCACCTTACAAGATTGTTGGAGTTATGGAAGAGAAAGGAACGGACTTAAGTGGAGAAAACCTTGATACTAGGGTTTACATACCTATTTCTTCAGCGATGAAAAGAATTTCAAACGTTGATTACATTGATGGAATTTACGTTTTACCGGCTTCTGAAGATTTAATAGACGAAACCAAAAAAGAAGTGGAAACTTTACTTTTGAAAAGACACGGCAAAAAAGACTTCACGGTTAGTAAATACGAAGATGTTGCAAATACGAGAAAGCAAGCAATGGAGATCTTTTCAAAACTTTCAATAATAGTTTCTGTTATAGCCTTTAGCGTTGGAGCTCTCGGAATACTGGCCGTTATGACTTTATCTGTTCACGAAAGACTTGTTGAAATCGGAGTAAGAAGGGCTTTTGGTGCTACAAAGATTGACATTTTCAAGCAGTTCCTCCTTGAGTCAACGGTTCTTTCTTTAGTAGGTGCTGTTTTTGGAATATTTGTTGCTACGTTACTTGTGACTTTAATATCAAAAGTGGCCGGCTGGGAAACCTTTATTCCAGTAAAGGGAATAGTTGTATCTTCCTCTCTTTCCATAATAATAGGTTTAATTTCGGGCATTTATCCTGCACTCAGAGCAACATCTTTTGAACCGAAAGAGATTTTAAAAGATTCTTAAAACACTAACTTATAGAGTTGCTTTCTCCAAATGAATCGATCTTATCATGGATGTTTTGTAAGAACTGCTTGGTAGCGTTCACCTTTTTAAGAGCCTTATTAAGGTGTGTTTCCAGTATAGTGTATTCCTTGACTGCTTTTTCTATTTCGTTTTTGAGAGAATTCATTTCGGAAATAACTTGTTCCACATTTTGTTCTATTTCAAATGCTTTAAGACCTTCAAGGATTACATGTAAGTAGCTCATAAAGGTATTAGGAGAAACAGGAAAAACTCTTTTGTCGATTGCATATTTATATACTTCAGGTTCTAAAATGAATGTCTCATACCAAACGCTTTCCGAAGGTATGTACATAAAAGCAAAATTTGTAGTGTTGCACTCTGCCGGTTTTATATATTTTTCGGATATGTCATCTATCATTTTTTTTATATCATTAATAAGGTCTTTTTTATTTCTTTTACCATCTAATACCTTCAGAAAGTTATCTAAAGGAAATTTTGAATCTATGGGAAGAAGCTTACCATCTATAACTAAAATTGCATCCACTTTATTTGTTCCCAATGGATACTGAAATCTGTACCTATCTTTTGGGAAAACTTCTTTTATAAGATTTTCTAGAAGAGCTTCACCGAAAATCCCCCTTTGCTTTGGAGGTCTTAAGATGTTTTGGAGAGTTTGCACTTCAATAGCAAGTTTCTCCATTGTTTCAAGTTGACTACTTACTCTTCCAAGCTTTTCGTAAAGCTCAGAAATGCTTTTAGAAATAGAGTCAGAAATATCTCTTATAGTCTTGTTTATTTTATTCTCCATTTCTAACAGTTTTTGCTTTGTTTCAAACGACAAGTTAGTATTTTTCTCCGACATTTCGTGAACGTTTTCTTTTAAATCCAATAATTGAGAAACTATACTTTCTTTAGTATTGTTTAAGTCTTGAGCCACATTTTTTACTACTTTTGTTTCAAATTCATACTCTAATGTTTGAAGTTTATTTCTAAGCTCATCTAGAACTTTCCTAATTTCTTCATTATCATGATTTATTTTCTCTCTAATCTCAATGAGTTCTTCTAAGGATGTTGGAGTCTGCAATTTTCTGTAGATTAGAATTGTAATAACAGCAACAACTAAGATACCTGTTAAAGTCAAAATATCAGGGAAGGAAACCCCCATTGTATATCCTCCCAAAGAGATTTAAAGTGCCAATTTTTTCTCTTCTAAATACTTCTTTATTCTCTCTACCGTTTGTTCCAAAACTTCTATATAGTTTCCTTTAAATCCCCTCTTATTTCTTTCAGTTCGTCAGGATACTCATGATCAAGCTTGTTTCTAAGTTTCTTAATCTTTAACCATTCTTCAGTAACGTTTACAATTTATAATTTTTCCAGTTTGTCAAGAACATTAACAAAACTCATAGTATCAGCATAATCTTCCACAGTGATCCTACATAATCTTGTAGTTTCATAAATCGGAAAACAAAAGTATCAACGGTTTTCATCACCTCAAAATTATTTAGGTCAATACTTTCTATATTTCCAAGTTTTTCTATCTCTTCTAAAGCTTTCTTAAGTCTATCAATATGAATCTCTGAAATTCTAATGGTATCTTTAATCATAAGACTCTTGCTCCTTTTTCAAAAGCTTCTAAGTGGTGTCCTTTGGTGTAGTCGAAGGATCAATGCCTTTTAGTTCTAATTTTGCAAGAAAGGAAAGTTTATCACTTACCTTAATTTCTCTCTCAGACTTAACGAAAATATCTATATCTCCTCCTTTTTTAGCAGAATTTCTATTCCTTCCCTAAAAACTCCTCCGGCAGTTTTCCTTATTATTTCAAGTTCTTTCTTAGAAACTCTAAGTTTCCTCATCTTCATTTCCTTCAAAAAGTCCTTCTATAAATTCCTCTGGATCAAACTTTCTTAAATCCTCTATCCTTTCTCCTATTCCCACAAGCTTAATAGGTATCTTAAGATCGTTGCAGATTGCAATTACTATTCCACCTTTTGCTGTTCCATCAAGTTTTGTAAGAGCTATACCAGTTACGTCGGTAATTTCTTTAAAAGCCCTTGCCTGAGAAATAGCGTTTTGTCCTGTATTTGCGTCAAGAACCAGCAAAATTTCTGCAGGTTGTCCAGGAAACTCTCTGGCTATTACCTTTTTGATTTTGTGGATTTCCTTCATCAATCTATCTTTGTTGTGAAGTCTTCCTGCCGTATCAACTATTAAAACATCATCCCCTTTAGCTTTAACGCTTTGGATTGCATCGAAAACAACAGCTGCAGGATCGGTTCCTTCCTGTCCTTTTATAATTCTTACTCCTGCCCTTTCAGCCCAAACCTCAAGCTGTTCAATAGCTGCTGCCCTAAAAGTATCTGCTGCTGCAAGAACGACAGAAAGACCTGAATCCTTTAACTGTTTTGCAAGTTTTCCAATGGTTGTTGTCTTTCCTACACCATTTACTCCAAGAACTAAAATAACTGAAGGCTTTTCGCTAATTGCTAACTCTCCTTTACATTTTGAGAGTTTTTCTTTTAGTTTTTCTTTTAGTATCTCGAGGAGCTCATCAGAAGTTTTAATTTTTCTTTTCTTAGCTTCTTCTCTTAGATAATCTACAAGTTCTAAAGTGGTATTAACTCCAACATCTGCCAAGATAAGTTTTTCCTCTAGTTCCTCAAAAAGGCTCTCGTCTATTTTTCTTCCTCTAAAGGAAGATAACCCTAACGCATCTCTTGTTTTTTTAAGTCCTTCTTTGAATGTTTTTAAAATCTTGGAGCCACTAAGTCCTAACTTTTCTTCAAGTTCTCTCTTTTTGACCATAAACTCTAGTTTGTAGTTTTCAGGAACGGCACCTTCTATCTCTTTTAAAGTTTTATAAGCAAGATCAAAAAGTTCCTCTTTTATATAAATAGATGCTATGTAATAACTTGAAAGAAAAGCTAAATTTTTGTTTTGGCTGTTTCTTGCAACGTCGTAAAGGTTTCTTGCCCTTTGAAGATTACCTTTATATTCCTCAACAAGTCCCATTAAGAATGAGGAATATTCTTTGCCAAGTTTTTCCTCTACTTTAGGAATATGACCTTCTATCTCTCTAAAGATTGCAAGGTTCTTTATCTTCTTAGTAACTACCTCTATAAGTTCTCCGTTGCTATAAATGAGAGCATTAATAAGAGCTAAAGGAGCTTTTTGTTCGTTCTCTTCTGCAAGTTTTACCCATTTTTCCGGTTGATTAGGATTCTCCTTTAGTTCGTCCTCTAGGGAACGTTTCCTTCTTCTAAAAAATCCAAACATCTTTCTTATCTCCTTTCAAAAAATTTTTTGAAAATCAATTTGGCAATTTCTAAAGCTACTTCTTCTTTAGAACCAACTAGACTCTCTATAGTATCTTTGGTAATAAAAAGAACATCTGTTTTGTCACTTCCAAATATTCCCTTTT
>JBDOLX010000086.1:0-17320 GCA_039832905.1 Desulfurobacteriaceae bacterium
TTTTCTATCGGCTATGCTTCCCACATTCTTCTTGATATTTTAAATCCTCTCGGTGTTCCGTTTTCCTACAAGTATTACCCAAGGTTGTCTTTAAAGTTTGTCCGATCAGGAAAGGTGGGTGAAATATTTGTTATACTTACGCTCGTTGCAATTCTTATTTATTTTGTTGACGAAAAGCTCATTTCTTTCTCAAGTATTGTAGATAAAGAAATTTTAGAACTCTTTGAAAAAATCGCAAAGGAGGTTAAAGGATGAAGTTCTTTATAGACACCGCAGATATTAACGAAATAAAGCAAGCCATGGAAATGGGAATGGTCGATGGAGTTACAACAAACCCAACTTTAATTTCCAAGACAGGAAGACCGTTCTTAGAGGTAGCTAAGGAAATAGTTGAAACTGTTCCTGGACCCGTAAGTCTTGAAGTCGTGAGCTTAGATGCCCAAGGAATGATTGATGAAGCAAGAAAACTTGCTAAACTTGGTGACAACGTTGTTATAAAGATACCTATGACAACCGAAGGACTTAAGGCTGTAAAAGTTCTTTCTCAAGAAGGTATAAAGACAAACGTTACACTTATCTTCTCTCCTCTCCAGGCACTTCTAGCTGCAAAAGCAGGAGCTACATATGTTTCTCCATTTGTTGGAAGGCTTGACGATATTGGACATGATGGAATGGAGCTAATTTCCCAAGTTGTTCAGATTTATCAAAATTACGGCTTTGAAACAGAAATTATCGTTGCAAGTGTAAGACACCCACAACACGTTCTCCAAGCAGCCCTTATTGGTGCAGACATCGCTACAATTCCATTTAAAGTAATAAAACAACTCTCTAAGCATCCTCTTACAGACATCGGGCTTGAAAGATTCTTAGAAGACTGGGCAAAGGTTCCAGATAAAGACTCCATTTTCAAGTAAACGGGATGGTAGAATGGGGAACAGGAAGAAGGTTTGGGAAACCTTAAAAAATGTTATTGAAGATCTTGAAAAGGTGGAAAGTAGTATATACTTCCTTGAAAAGGAACTAAGAGAATACGAGGAAATAATAGATAAAAATTCCTTAATCCCTAAGGAAAAGTTCGCAAAAATTCGTATTCCTCGTTTAATAGAGAGGTTAAAGTATTTCCCTGATGAGGTCTTGGTAGGCGTTAGAATTTCTTTCTCTATAGCCGACAAACCAGAGGATTTGGACGAGAAGGAAATTATTAAAGACGTTTTTTCTTACATTGATAGCCACATTAGACCAAGTGACTTTTTATTTGAACTTGATGAAAAAACTTTAGGAATTCTTTTTACTCTAAAAGACAAATCCCACTTAGAACTTCTCTTAAAAAGATTGGAAAATCTACTGTTAGAGTTTAAGACTAAAATCTACAGTAGTAAGAGAGCTCTTGTCAACTATCAAGTAAAAAGCACCGTAATTTCTATAGATGATAATGCTGACGTTGTCTTAAGTAAACTAAAGGAAGGATAGAAAAGGGGGAAAGTCCCCCTTACTTTTCTATTATTTCAAGGATAGCCTTCTTGTTTAATCTATTAGCAGCTGCAGAAAGGAGAGTTCTTAGAGCTTTCGCAGTTTTTCCTTCTCTACCAATCACTTTCCCAAGATCTTTAGGGTCAACAGAAAGCTCAATTACAACTGTTCTTTCTCCTTCTGCAACATTTACCTTTACGGCTTCTGGGTTATCTACAAGCTTTTTAGCTACACATTCAACAAGTTCCTTTAAAACGGACATTCTTTCCTCCTACTACTTACTGTATAGCTCTCTTAATAAGAGAAGCAGCTCTATCGGTTGGTTGAGCTCCTTTAGCGAGCCATTCCTTTACTTTCTCAACATCAAGCTGAAGTTCCTTGGACTTAGGATTGTAAGTTCCCAAGATATCTATTGTTCTTCCGTCTCTTCTAGCACGGCTATCAGCCACTACTATTTGGTAGATAGGAAGCTTCTTTCTTCCCATTCTCTTTAGTCTAATCTTAACCAAGGCTCTCCTCCTAACAAAATAAATTTTGCTTGGTAATTTTATTCCAAAAGAAATTTAGTTCAAGTTTACATAAATGGAAAAGGGAATCTACCTCCCTTTTTGGCCAATTTTTTCTGCATTTTCCTCATTTGCTTCATTGCCATCTTCATTTGGGCAAACTGCTTTAAAAGTTCTTCCACTTCTTTTACGGAAGTTCCGCTACCTCTTGCTATTCTCCTTTTTCTACTTGCATTTATGATTGCGTGGTTTCTTCTCTCTTCAGGAGTCATAGAATTTATGATTGCTTCTATTCTTTTTAGCTTCTTATCATCTATAGCCTTTTCGAGTTGTTTTAAAACCTTTTGGCTGGACAATCCTGGAATCATTCTTATAAGCTGCTGAATAGGCCCAAGTCTTTGAATCATTCTAAGCTGTTGTCTAAAGTCCTCTAAGGTAAATTCGCCAGAAAGTAACTTCTCCTGCATAGAGAGTGCTTCTTTCTCATCTATTACTTGTTGGGCCTTCTCAACTAAAGAAACTATATCACCCATTCCAAGAATTCGTGATGCAATTCTATCTGGATGAAAAGGTTCAAAGTCATCTATTTTTTCTCCAACACCCGCAAACTTTATTGGTTTTCCTGTTACTCCCTTAACGGATAAAGCCACCCCTCCACGGGCATCAGAATCCATTTTGGTAAGAACAATTCCATCCATTCCCACTTTTTCGTTAAAAGCCTTTGCTATATTGACAGACTCCTGACCAGTCATTGAGTCGATAACAAAGAGAGTTTCATCTGGATTAACTTCATCTTTTATTCTTTTTGCCTCATCAAGCATCTCTTCATCAATGTGAAGTCTTCCTGCAGTATCAACGATAAGAACATCATAATCTTCTTCCTTAGCTACTTTAAGAGCATCCTTGGCTATCTTAACAGCGTCTTTCTCGTTTTCCTCTAGGAAAACAGGAACTCCTATCTTATCTCCAAGCTTTTTAAGCTGAAGCATCGCTGCTGGTCTGTAGACGTCACATGAAGTAAGAAGAACTTTTTTCCCTTCTTTTTTGAGGTAGTTTGCAAGCTTTCCTGCTGTTGTGGTTTTACCAGAACCCTGGAGACCAATCAAAAGTATTACAGAAGGTTTACTTTTTAGGTTTAACTTTTGGTTTTCTCCCCCTAAAACCTCTACAAGTTCATCGTGAACAATTTTTACAAGCTGCTGTGCAGGGTTAACTCCTTTTATAACTTTAGCTCCAAGAGCTTTTTCTCTTATATCCTTTATGAAATTTGAAACAACTTTGTAGTTTACATCTGCCTCAAGAAGGGCAAGTTTTATTTCTCTTAAACCTTTATCAAGAGTTTCCTCATCTATCCTTCCCTTTCTTCCAATTCTTTCTATTGCAGCTTGCACTTTTTCAGCTAAGGCGTCAAACATTAATTACCTCCTCTATAAAACTTTTTCGTCCAATGGAATTTCCAATCCTGCAAATACTTCTATAAAGTTATCCTTCCATTCCTCCTTGAAAATCTCTATTCCTTTTTCACCTGTGCAGTGGCAAGGAGCAACAAAAGATGCAAATTCCTTGAGTTTTTGCGCAATCTCCTTAATTTCCTTATCTCCTAACTTGTAAAGATGAAATCCTCCTATTATCAAAAACAGTTTTTCACCCACAACTTGAGTTGCTTTCTTGGCAATTTCTAGAATTCCTGGATGACTGCAACCAACAAGTAGAACGTAACCGTTCACAGTACTAACCAAAAGGGACTGTTCCACTCTCGGACTAGGAATTCCGGTTTCCATTGGCTTTAAAGCGATAGTTCTATCCGAAATATAAGTCGTAGAGGAAATAGGAACACAAACTACCCCTTCTGGAAGCTTTTCTTCAAAGTTTTGAACCTCTTCTTCAGGAATGAAAATATCAAAGCTTTTATTTTCATTTAAAATGAAGGGAAGACCTCCCACGTGATCCCAGTGATTGTGAGAAATGAAAACAGCATCTATTTCCCTGGGGGCTATACCAAAATTTTCCATGTTTCTTTTCAAAATTTCTGGTTTTGCTCCTGTATCAAATAGGAGGTTTTCTTCACTAAGTTCCACAAAAATTGAAAGTCCCCAATCACCTGCAAATTCATCATTTCCTCTGTTGTCATAAATTACCTTTAAGTTTTCCATCTTCCACCGTACCCCTAAAAGTTTTTGACTATATTTTAAGATTAAAAGTCTAAAGAAGATATTGCCCGGGTGGCGGAACTGGCAGACGCGCAGGATTCAGGATCCTGTGCCCTCGGGGCGTGCGGGTTCGAATCCCGTCCCGGGCACCAAGTTGAATAAAAGTTTACCTTTTAAAACCCAAAGTATATAATAACTTAACTAATACTTAACCTAAAAACATAGGGTTAGAAATGGGCATATATAAAGAGGGAAATAAAGAAATACACTTAAAAATTGTTTATTGGGGATCTGAAAACTCAGGAAAGACAGAGAACATACTTAAGTTAAGCGAAATTTTGAAATATAAAGGGGAAATAATTACTCTCTCTACCGAAGAAGGAAAAACCATCTATTTTGACTTTTTCAGTCCTACAGTTAGCCTTCAAAACGGGGTAAAAGTTAAGTTCCTTCTCTACACTTCCTCAGGAAGAAAGAACGCAGAAGCAAACAGAGGACTGGTTATAGATGGCACAGATGGAATAGTATTCGTTGTAGACTCTGAAAAGGATAGAATTAAAGACAATAAAGACTCTTTTGAGGAATTAAAAACTGTCTTAAAAAAGAAGAACTTGGAAAACATTCCAATTATTGTTCAGTATAACAAGAGAGATTTACCTTCAGCACTTCCTGTAGAGGTATTAAGAAAAGAGCTTGAATTAGAAGGATACGAAGAAGTAGAGGCTATTGCAAAAGACGGGAAAGGAGTTGAAGAAACGTTTAAAAAGATAGCAAAATTAAGTTTAAAAGCTTTTCTTAAGAAGATACAGCTTAAGGAAGAAGATTTGGGGAACTGCTGTAGCTAAATAATTTTAGTAGTCTTTCTCTATAACTTTTGATAGGTAAAGGAGGTAATTCCTTTCCGTTTATATTTTTAACCCTTGCTATATCGTACCTTGCACTTACGATAAAAACTTCATCAGCAAGAAAGAGATCCTTTAAAGTGTAAAAACCTTCAAAGACGGGAACTCCCATCTGTCTTAAAGTTTTTATTAAAAACGATCTTCTCGTTCCAGATAAGCACCCTGTTCTTAAAGAAGGGGTAAAGAAAATACCGTTTTTTACAAAAAAAATATTAGCAAACGCTGTTTCAGACACAAAACCGTTTACGTCTAAAAGTAAAGCTTCGTCTCCTCCCCTTTCTTTTGCTTTTTCAAGAGCGTAAAGAGAGTCCATAATGTCTACTTTCTTGTGTAAGGATAAGGGTGAGAAGTTTCTCCTTATATCATCTATAAGGATAAGGGATACTTCCTCTTTTTTCTCACAAACTCGGGACGAAACTTCATAACTTCCGTCCTTAAAGATCGTTAAACGAACAAGTGAAACGGGGAAGCTTGCGTTTTTTTCAATCTCTTCTTTAAATTCTTCAAAGCTTAGTGAGAAAGGAATCTTTAAAACTTTTGCACTTCTTTTTATCCTTTTGTAATGGTGGTCTATGAGAACAGCCTTTCCGTTTTCTACTCTAACGGTTTCAAAAATTCCAAAGTATTTCATAGCCTTAACCTTAAGTGTTTTTCAAAAACGGTATTTATAACATATAGGTTTCTAAGGGAAATCTTTTCATTTTTCACTTTTGAGAAAGGTTCCTTTGCAAGTCTTATGGAGAGTTTTGAGAGAAAAACATTCCAAGGAACTATTTCTTCACTCTTATTTTTGCACTTTTGACACAAAACCCCACCTTTTGAAAACGAGAATATAACTATCCTTGAATTTCCACAATCTATACATTTGGTAAGTGCTGGAAAGATACCCTCAATGAAAGAAAACTTTAAAAGAAACATTGTGTAGGCAAGTTCAAATGAATCCTCTACTAAAAAGTAGTTATCTATCAGTTTAAACAGTTTTTCATTTCTTGGAAGCTCTCGAAAGATTAAAAGCTTTGATATCCTTGAAAGGTAATAAAACTGTTCTAAACTTTGCGGAAAGTGGTGTCTTACCAAGAAAGCTTCCTGTAGTTCCCACTTTTCTCCCTTTTGAAGAACTAAAAAACGACTAAGGGAAAAAAGGTCAAGTTTGAGGGGGAAATCCCCCCTCTTAGTTTTGGCAATAAAATCCACTTTTCCTAACTTATCTGTGTAGGCTGTAATTATTTTTAGTTTATTTCCTAATAGCTTAGAACGTAGGATAAAACCTTTAAGTTCCATCAAACATTAAACCTAAAGTATATTATGTCTCCGTCCTGTACTTCGTAATCTTTACCTTCTAATCTCATTAATCCTTTTTCCTTACAAGCCTGCATAGAACCTTCTCTTATAAGGTCTTCATACTTTATAACCTCAGCCCTGATGAAACCTCTTTCAATGTCTGAGTGGATTTTTCCAGCGGCTTGGGGAGCTTTTGTTCCTTTCTTAATAGTCCAAGCCCTTACTTCTTGTTCACCAGCAGTAAAGAAAGTAATAAGGTTAAGAAGCTTATATCCTTCCCTTATTACTATGTTAAGACCTGGTTCTTCCATTCCAAGTTCCCTTAAGAACTCCTCTTTCTCCTCTCCTTCAAGTTCTGTAAGCTCTGCTTCCACTTTTGCGCAAATCTTTACAAGGGGAGCTTTCTCTTTCTCTGCAATTTTTCTAACCTTCTTAACGTATTCGTTATCTTCTAAAAGCCCTTCTTCATCAACGTTTGCTATGTACATAACCGGCTTTGCCGTCAAAAGAGCAAGTTCTTTTACAACTCTTTTTCCTTCGTCATCTAAACTTTCCATATATGGATAAATCCTCTCTCCTCTTTCAAGTATTTCCTTAAGTTTTTCTAAGGCTTCAACCTCAGCTCTCGCTTTCTTGTCTCCAGCTTTTGCTTGCTTTGAAACCTTGCTTAGTCTTTTCTCCACACTTTCGAGGTCTTTCAAAACAAGTTCTAAATTAATTGTTTCAATATCTCTCTCAGGGTCAGCGCTTCCATCTACGTGGACAACATTTTCATCTTTGAAACATCTTACAACGTGCGCAATAGCATCAACATTTCTAATATTTGCTAAAAACTGATTCCCAAGCCCTTCTCCTCTGCTTGCACCCTTTACAAGCCCCGCAATGTCAACAAATTCTATAGTGGTAGGAGTAATCTTCTGAGGTTTCACGATCTCCGCTATCTTGTAAAGTCTTTGGTCGGGAACTTCAACTACTCCAACGTTTGGTTCAATGGTACAGAAAGGGTAATTTGCAGCTTGAGCTTTCTGTGAGTTTGTCAAAGCATTAAAGAGTGTAGATTTTCCAACGTTCGGTAATCCTACTATTCCACAGCTCAGTCCCATAACCTCTCTCCAAAGTCTAGATTTTTTTTAAGGTCAAAAATAAGACTTTATAGTTTATAGGAAACTTTCCATTTTCTGAAAACAGTTCATAAAACCTTTTAATGAGTCTTTTATTTACCCTTCCTCTTCTAAAAGGGTTTTTTGCTCCTATCCCATTAACATACTTTACAGCCTCCTTTGGTGAATTAAACAAAGCGACAAAATCTTTCCGTTCAAACTCTAAAAGTTTGAACCTTACTCTACTAAAAGAGTTAAAAATTTCGCTTTCCGTTGGAAACTCGAAAAGTACATCATCTTCGTTGAAAACTTCACGGTAAGCTTTTTTCCAAGCCGATAAAAGTTTTCCAAGACTTCCCTTTACTGGAGTGGAAATAAGAGCTACTCCGTGATATTCAAGAACCCGATTGATTTCTCTAAATCCTTTCTCTAAATCCATCCATTGAAGGGCAAAGTTGGAAAAAACTATACCGAAAGATTCGTCTTTGAAAGGTAAAAATTCAGCATCCCCGCAACAAGTGGTTAAACCTTTTTTTCTACACTCCTTACACATTCCAAAGGAAATATCTAGAGTAATAACTTTCCCAAACTTTTGTGAAAGCTTTCCCGTTCCAGCACCAAGATCAAGAATAGGTTTAAGACCTGAAAAGAGTTTGAGTCTTTTAGAAAGCAATTCCCCCGCTTTTAACTGCAGGAAGGCAAACCTTTCATAATTTTTAACAGACTTTGAAAAGTTTTTTCTAATCCTGTCTTTCATGATGGTGTAGAATATAAACCTAATGTCCTTTGGAGTCCAAAATGGAATGGATAAAAAGGAGAAAGACAAAAACCGTTTATGTGGGTAATGTTCCAATAGGAAGTGAATACAAAATCGTTGTCCAATCAATGACAAATACTTTTACAGAAGATGTCAAAGCCACCGTATTCCAAATAAAAGAACTTGAAAGAGTCGGATGCGAAATAGTTAGAGTTGCAGTACCAACGAAAGAAGCTGCAAAAGCTTTAAAGGAAATAAAGAGAGAGATTTCTATTCCTATTGTTGCCGATATCCATTTTGACTATAAACTTGCCCTTTACTCAATAGAAAATGGAGCGGACTGTATAAGGATAAACCCAGGAAATATAGGAGAAGATTGGAAAGTTAAAGAGATAATAAAACTTGCAAAAGAAAAAGGCATTTCTATAAGGGTTGGGGTAAATTCCGGTTCAATTCCGAAAAGCATTTTAAGTAAGTACGGAAAACCTTCTGGAGAAGCTCTAGCTGAAACAGCTTTGAATTACGCAAAGTTTTTTGAAGACAACGATTTCCAAAACTTAAAGTTTTCTTTAAAAGGGTCTAGCGTGAAAACTACTGTTATTGCCAATAAGATCTTTGCTTCTTCTACCGATTACCCTATTCATATAGGAATAACAGAAGCTGGAACTTTACTTTCTGGAGCGGTAAAGTCAGCTGTAGGGGTTGGAATACTTCTCTTTGAAGGTATAGGAGATACTATAAGAATTTCTTTGTCTGCCCATCCGAAGGAAGAGGTAAAGGTAGCTTACAAAATCTTGAGATCTCTTGGTCTGAGGGAAAGGGGAGTAGAGATAATTTCCTGTCCAACTTGTGGAAGATGTATGGTAGATGTGGAAAAAATAGCTAAAGAAGTCGAGAATAAGCTTGAACATATAGAAGTTCCTCTAAAAGTAGCAGTAATGGGTTGTGCAGTAAACGGTCCTGGAGAGGCAAAGTTTGCCGATGTTGGAATTGCAGGAGCTAAGGACTACTTCCTACTCTTTGTCAAAGGAAAAGTAATAGATAAATTTCCACAAAAATTTGCTTTAGATAGACTCTTAGAAGAAGTTGAAAAGTTAGCGAGGGAAAAATGCTAAAAACATCGGTTTTCATTGAAGATTTAAAACTCTTTGTAAAGTGTGGAGTTTTTGAAGAAGAAAGGAACTTAGGTTTAGAGGTTTTGATTGATGTCAAGGTAGAAGCTAAAGATTTTATAGATTATCAGGAACTTTTTGGCACTATTGTTGATGTAGCAAAAGGTAAGTTTATCTACCTTGAAGACTTTGGAAAGGATATCATAGAAAAGATAAAGTCAAAATGGAAGGCTGAAAAGATTTCTATAAGAATTTCTAAACTAAGTGTTCCTTTTCAAAACTCTTTTAAAAGAGCTGGTATAGAGATAATATGGGAAGGCCAAGAATGAAGATAGAATGCGAAATACTTCAAAAAATTAGGGAACATAATCGAGTTTCAAACGAAGAATTAAAACTGATAACTACTATAGCTAAAGAGGAATTAAAGTTTCTCGTACGCAATAATATTCCTATAACTCCCGAGAACTATGCCCTTTGGTTTGAAATATTTTGCTACATAGTCAAAAATAATCTAAAGCTTTCAGACGTAGAAATCATAAAGCTGTTTAAGGCTAAATACCCAACAGTTAAGTCTGTAGAAAATTTTCTAGTTAAGATAGATCCAGAAGACGATAGGAAGCTGATTCACGAAATAGCTAAGGAGATAACGGAAGAAGTAGAAGAACTTTTGGAAATTTTAGACGAACATCAGAAAAGCTTAAAAGACAAGGAAGTCTCCATGAAGGAGATAAAGGAAACCATAGAGGATAGAACGGTAAAAGGAATGTTAAGTGAAGTTCTCGATGAGTTGAAAAAGATAAGGGAACAGAATGACCAGCTTAAGAAAAAGTTGGAAGAGTCGAACCAAAGGATAAAGAAGCTCTCCGATGAACTCGAAAAATCTAGAAGAGAAGCTTCCCTTGACTTTCTAACACAAGTTGCGAATAGAGCAAGCTTTGATAGAGCCATTATCGATATGGTGAAGGATTTTTATGAAAAGAACTATCCTTTTGCTCTTTTAATGATTGATATCGATAACTTCAAGAAAATTAATGATAACTACGGTCATCAAGTTGGTGATTACGTTTTGAAAGAAGTAGCAAAAACTATAAAGGAAAACTTAAGAGCAAGAGATCTTGTTGCAAGGTACGGCGGTGAAGAATTCGCAGTTCTTTTACCAGGGGTTTCTTTTGGACAATCTGTCCAGATCGCGGAAAGGATAAGGAAAGGGGTAGAGAAAAAACTTTTCGAATGCAAGGATAAAGAAATTCCTGTTACCGTAAGCATTGGAGTTGCTTTTATGAGAGAAGGTCTTGATGAAAACAGTTTAATAGAAAAGGCGGATAAGGCTCTATACTTAGCCAAAAATTCTGGTAAGAACCAAGTAAAAACAGATTTAGATGTGGAGTTAAAAGAATGAGAGTTTTACTCCATATATGTTGCGCTCCCTGTGCCTGCTATCCATTAAAAGTTTTAAAAGGAAAAGGATATGAAGTCGTAGGACTTTGGTATAACCCCAATATTCATCCCACAACAGAGTTTGCAAAACGAATGTTGGCTGTAAAGGAACTCGAAAAAATAGAAAAAATAAAGGTCATCTACTTTGAGAACTATAACCTTGAAGAATGGTTAAGGAATGTTTCTTTTAGAGAAGAAAGACCTGTAAGGTGCCAAGTTTGCTATTCAATGAGACTGGAAATGGCTGCAAGCGTTGCAAAGAAAGGAAAGTTCGACTTTTTTACTTCAACCCTCTTTTACAGTAAATATCAAAAAAGGGAACTGATGCTACCTCTAGCCGAAAATGCGGCTAAAAAATTTGGAGTTAGGTTCTTAGACATTGACTTTCGAAAAGGCTGGAAGGAAGGAATAGAGATTTCAAAGGAGTATAAACTGTACCGTCAACAGTACTGTGGTTGTATTTACTCAGAGAAAGAAAGGTATACAAAAAACAACAAAGTAGAACCTGAGTGGTGCAAGAAAGAAATCTTAAAAGAAAGCGAAAGAATTTTGGAGTTTTTCAAATAATTACAGGCTTTCCATATAGAAAGCCCTGACAAAAGACTCTATTCTGCCCAGTTTCTAAAGAAAGATCTCTTAGAAGTTCTTCTAACTCTTGATTTTCAACAAATTCCGCAACTACAAAAACATCTCTTTCTTTTGCCATTTTGAAAACACATTCAAGGAAAATCTTGCTGAGGTTATCCTTTAGAGCCTCCTTGACAACGGAACCATCAATTTTTACTCCATCTATATCCAATTCTTTCAAAAGATGATAATTTGAGTACTTAACTCCAAAATCATCAACAAGAACCCCTATTCCCAACTTACGCAGGTAGAAAATTTTTTCTTTTATACCCTCCATCTCAAGAATGTCATCTCTTTCTGTAAGTTCTACAAAAATTCTTTCTTTTGGAATTTTGTATTCGTCTACCTTTTCTAAAAACCAAAAGAAACTCTCATTTAAGAACGATGAAGAGAGGTTAAATGACACTTTACCTTCCTTTTTATAACTTTTCATAATTTCAAGCGTTTTCTCAACAATAATTTGATCTATTTTCCTTTCTATGTTTGGATAATAAGCCAGTTCAGAAAAGCTACTTGGTGATAAGTATTTTTTCTTACCAATATGAACTCTGGCAAGGGCTTCTTCAAAGAAAGTTTCCCCTGAAGAAAGGGAAACCACCTTCTGAAAAGCTACCTTTATTCTTTGCTGGTTAATAGCTTCAATAAGGTGAAAAGTTGCCTTCCTTTTGCTTAAAAGACATTCAACATCTTCCTTTCTTATTATTTTTATTCTTCCTTTGCATTCGTCAGTAAGGGTAAGGAGAGAACGTGTCAGAACCCAAGTCAAAGTGTCCGGATCAAGGGGGAACTCTAACTCTATAATTACTGCAGAAAAAGAAGGTCTTATTTCCATCATACCGTACTTTGTTGGTAGCGTTGCGAACTCCTCGGCTTCCCTTTTTAGTGCAAAAAGTCTTTCCTTCGTTTTTTCCAGGTCTAAACTTGTTAAGAGTAAAAACTCATCATTTTCTAAGCGAAAAATGGAAGATTCCCTAAATCTAAACTGAAGTAATGAAGAAACCAAAGCTAATAGCGAATTTCCAACCGGATAACCACAATAAAAGTTTATCTCTCGGAAATTGTCTAAGTCTATAAGAACAGCTGTTTTAGAATCATTTATGATTTTCCTTCCATGGCTCATAAAGTAGCTTCTGTTAGGAAGTTTCGTTATACGATCTATTTCCTTAGTCTTTTCTATGTGTTTAAGTCCGTCCATTATTACATAAACACCACTTAAAAAGACAAAGAAAATAAACTTTCTAAAAACATCTTCCTTTTCAGGAGGTATCTCTTGAAAACTTACTGTCTCCCTGTAGAAAACAGCAAAGTCTTTCAAGAAATCAACCAAGCTTATTCCTGCATCAAAATGAGTTTTGGAAATGGTTCTCAGGTAAACTTCAAGATTCGCTTCACCTCTCAAGAGAAGTTCTAAAAAGTTTTCTATGGTTCCTTCAAAAGCTTGCGAAATTTCCCTTTCTTCTAAGAATTCTGCTGATCTAGGTAGATGTTCAAAAATATACTCCTTAGTTTTCTTACTTAAGCTTTTTTTAAAATTTTCAGAGAAAAAAGGAAGTAATTCTCTAAATTTTTTTATATCTTCTTCTTTTAACCCTAACTCCTTAACTAATTCAAAGAATTCCATCTCCTCCCTTCCTTTAGATACAAGAAAAATAGAGAATAACTTGACTTACTTTTTATCACTTTATCTTATCACAATACTTAATTCTCAAGAAAGAAACTGGTAAAATTCTTGCAAAAGAAGATACTAGGAGGTCGTAATATGGAAAACTTCACTGATGTTAATCTTCAAAAAGAGATAGAGGAACTTAAATCTCTTATCAGGGATATTCCAGATTTTCCAAAGCCAGGAATTGTTTTTAAAGATATAACTCCTCTTCTTGCCAAACCTTGGGCTTTTCAAAAAGTGATTGATTACATCGGAAACAGGTACATTGGACTTGGAATTGATATAGTGGTAGGAATTGAATCAAGAGGTTTTATATTAGCCTCTGCCCTTGCTTATAAGATTGGAGCAGGATTAGCTATTATTAGAAAACCTGGGAAACTTCCATATAAAACGATAAGTGCTACTTATACCTTAGAGTATGGAGAAGATACAATAGAAATTCACCAAGATGCCATTACAAATGGAATGAAGGTCGTTCTAATCGATGACGTTCTTGCAACAGGCGGTACTATGAGTGCGGCTATTGACCTCGTAGAACAGCTTGGTGGAAACATTGTAAGTGTTGATTTCCTCTTAGAACTCACTTTCCTCGGAGGAAGGAAAAAAATTACTGATAGAGGATACCCTGTATTTTCATTAATTAAGGTTTAAATTTAGGGGGATCCATATCCCCCTTTAAAACCCTATCGGAGAAGGTAAGTGGGAAGAATATTAATTCTTTTTGTTTTGCTTTTCTCTTTTTCTGTGAATTCCAAAGCTTCCACTTGGTACAAAGAAAAGCTTCTCCCGGACTTTGCATCAACTATCTACGACAGAAACGGAAACGTTATAGGTTTTTTCTACAGTGGTAAATTTAGACTCTACGCTCCATATAAGGAAATTCCAGATACTCTTATAAAAGCTGTTATAACTGCTGAGGATGAAAGATTTTTTGAACATAAAGGTATAGACCCTGTTGGAATCTTAAGGGCTGCCATAACAGACATATCAAAAGGAAAAGTTGTTCAAGGTGGTAGTACCATAACTCAACAGCTTGCAAAGTTAATATACCTGTCACCCAAAAGAAGCATAGATAGAAAGCTAAAAGAGCTTGCCCTTGCTAAAAAACTTGAAGAAAACTTAACAAAAGAGGAGATTTTAGAACTTTACCTTAACTATATTTACCTTTCCAACGGAGCTTACGGAGTAAAAGCTGCTTCTTGGGTTCTCTTTGGAACTTTGAATTTAGAAAAACTTACAGTTGCCCAGTGTGCCTTGTTAGCAGGTATCATAAGAGGACCAGAGTACTATAACCCTTTCAAACACCCAGAAAGGGCAATAAAGAGACGGAACTTTATTTTAAAGAAAATGCTTAAGGCAGGTTATATTTCAAAAGAAGAATTCGAAAAAGCCATAAAAGAACCCTTAACTCCCTTAAAGAAACCCAACCGACCTAAGGTAGCTGGCTATGAACTAGATCTTGTTAAGTTTGAAATAGCAAGAAGAAAAATCGTTCCGTATAGAACTATTTTTACCAAGGGCTACAAGATAAAAACGACGATAGATAAAGAAATACAGAATTTTGCCCAGAGGATTCTTTCTTGGTATAACGAAAGGTATGCAGAAGTTCACAATGTACCTGATCTTCAGTGTGCCGGAATGGCTATAAATAGACGTGGAGAGGTCTTATTTGTTGTTGGAGGTAAAGACTACAACGAAAGTAAACTAAATAGGGCTTTTCAGATCTTAAGACCCATAGGTTCTACTGCAAAACCTATAACTTATCTTACAGCTTTCCAAAAAGGCTGGTCTCCTTTAGATTTTGTTTCCAACGAACCTATAGAAATTCCAATGGAAATAGATAACAGTACTGGAAAGGTAATAAAATGGTGGAGACCTGAAAACTACAGTGGAAGATTTTCTCCTTTCGTTCAGGTTAGAAAAGCGCTTATAAAATCCATTAACGTAGCAACCGTCCACTTAGCTTTAAACTTTCCAAACGCTATAAAGAAAAACTTTGTTAAATTTGAGTTTATAAACGGTTCTTCTTTTGATTTATCTTACGTTCTTGGAAGTTTCCCAGCAAACCTTTACAGGATAGTTAGGGCATATTCAGCAATACAAGATGATGGTTTATTAAAAGAACCTTTTGTTATAAAGGAAATAGGAAGTAGAAAAGGAAAAATCCTTTATAAAGGAAAACCTATTGTAAAAACTGTTTCAGATCCTTTGTCCATCCAAATCTTAAGGTCTGTTATGCAAGATGTTGTAAAGGAAGGAACGGCTAGAAGAATTTCTTACTTGACAAAGTGGTTTGATGTAGCAGGAAAAACGGGAACTACGAACGATTTTAGAGATACCTATTTCACAGGTTTTACAACTTCATTCATTATGAGTGTTTGGTTTGGGAGAGATAGTTATGAAACTATGTGGAAAGGATCTACAGGTGGTGGTGTTGCAAGTCCTCCATGGGCAAAAATAGCTAAGAAAATTTGTTCAAAATACGGTTGTGGACAGTTCAACCCACCTTATGAGGATGTTGTGGAGAATTACCCGTTACCTACACATTTCCCTGAAAAGGAAATGGAAGAAATCTTTTACGAAGAGCTTGTTAAAGAAGCAGAAGTTAAGTAACCCCAAGTGTTATAATTCCTTCACAAACTTCAAGGAGGTTTCTTAAGTGGAAAAGATAATTCCTATTGCAATAGAAGAAGAAATGAAACAGTCCTACCTCGATTATGCCATGAGTGTAATCGTAGGTAGGGCTTTACCGGATGTAAGAGATGGACTAAAACCTGTTCATAGAAGAATTCTTTACTCTATGTATCAGCTTGGACTTTATCCCGATAAACCTTATAAAAAAAGTGCAAGAATTGTAGGAGAAACTTTGGGTAAATTCCATCCTCACGGTGATACAGCCGTTTACGATGCTCTGGTAAGAATGGCTCAAGATTTTTCCATGAGATATCCTCTTGTAGATGGTCAAGGAAACTTTGGTTCTGTTGATGGTGACGCAGCTGCTGCAATGCGATACACTGAAGCAAGACTTTCCAGAATCTCAATGGAACTTTTAAAGGATATAGAAAAGGATACTGTGAACTTTAGACCAAACTTTGACGATAGCCTCTTAGAACCGGAAGTCTTGCCAGCTCGTTTTCCAAATCTACTCGTAAACGGATCTTCCGGTATTGCAGTTGGAATGGCTACAAACATTCCTCCACATAACCTAAAAGAAGTTTGTGAAGCTGTCAAACACTTAATTGACAATGAAAATGCAACTACCGAAGACCTTATGGAATTTATAAAAGGACCCGACTTTCCAACGGGAGCAGAAATAATTAATCCTGAAAACCTCTTGAAAATCTACAAAACTGGTCGTGGAAGCATTACTTTAAGAGCAAAACATAAGATTGAAGAGGTTAAAAAGAAAACAGCAATAGTTATCACCGAGCTTCCTTACCAAGTAAACAAGGCATCGCTAATAAAGCAAATTGCAGATCTTGTTAAGGAAAAGAAAGTAGAAGGTATTTCTGACATAAGAGACGAATCCGACAGAGAAGGAATCAGAATTGTAATCGAGCTAAAGAGGGATGCAACCCCACAGGTTGTTCTAAATAAACTTTACAAATTTACCCAGCTTCAAACAAACTTTAACTTTAACATGATTGCACTGGTAAGAGGAGAACCTAAACTCTTAAGTCTAAAAACTTACCTAAGGGAATTTATAGAGTTTAGAAGAGAAGTAATTCTTAGAAAGACTTCTCACAATTTAAGAAAGGCAGAAGAAAGACTCCACATTTTAGAGGGCTTAAAAGTCGCTCTTGATAGCATAGATGATATTGTGAAGATTGTTAAAGGTAGTGAAAGTCCTTCAAAAGCTATTGAAACTTTAAAAGAAAAGTTTTCCCTTTCTGAAAGGCAGGCAAAAGCTATCCTTGATATGAAACTTCAAAAGCTCACAAGCCTTGAAAGGGAAAAACTTGACAGCGAAATAGAGTCTCTCAAAAAGGATGTTGAATACTACAAATTTGTTCTTTCAAATATTGAAGAGCAGAAAAGGCTTATAAAGCAAGATCTTGATGAGATAATTAAGACTTTTGGAGACGAAAGAAAAACCGATGTAGTCTCAAAAGAAGCTGAAATAGACATTGAGTCTATGATAGAGGATGAAGAGGTGGTCATATTCTTTACCCATAAAGGTTTTATTACAAGAACGTCTGCCAAAAGTTATAAAGCCCAAGGAAGAAACGGAACTGGTGTAGTTGGCATAAGAACAAGAGAAGGAGACTTTGTTAAGGATGTAATAACTGCTTCCTCTAAAGACTACCTTCTC
>JBDOLX010000086.1:17330-20704 GCA_039832905.1 Desulfurobacteriaceae bacterium
TCTTTACAAACGTAGGAAAAGTATACTGGCTAAAGGCTTACGAAATACCAAAGACCCAAAAATCCTCAAAAGGACAGTCTATAAGGAACTTTCTACCAGGAATTTCAGGGGTTGAAACAATCTCAAGAATAATACCTGTAAAAGATTTTGATATTCAAAAGGATGTTGTTTTTGTTACTCAAAAGGGATTTGTGAAAAGAACAAAACTTTCTGAGTTTTCAAACCCTAGATCTATTGGAATCAATGCAATTAACTTAGAAGAGGGAGATAGATTAATCTACGTAGGACTTGTAAGTGAAAAGGATCATTTACTTCTTATCTCGAGCAATGGAAGGGCTATAAGATTTTCTATCCAAGATGTTCGTCCTATGGGAAGGAGTGCTCGTGGTGTTAAAGGAATGAGCTTGGATTTAGATGAAAAAATCGTTGCTGCTACCAGTATAGAACCTACCGATGTTTACCTCTTGATAGTTATGGAAAGAGGCTATGGTAAAAGAGTTCTTCTTTCCGAATTTCCCCTTCAAAGGAGGGGCGGTAAAGGAGTACTTGCTGCAAAACTCAGCGAAACAACAGGAAAGGTAGCAGATGCTACAACCTTGAAAGGTGAAGAAGATGTAATAATTGTTTCAAAGAATGGAAAGATAATAAAGGTTAATAGTAGTGAGATTCCTGTTTACTCTAGATACACAAGAGGAGTGAGAATTCAAAAGCTATCTTCTGAGGATCTTGTTGTTTCTGTCTCAAAAGTGAAAGAGAGTTTGGAGGATGAGGAATGATTGACATAAAACTCGTTAGAAAAAAACCAGAAAAGGTTAAAGAGTTATTAAAGAGAAGAGATGAGAAGTATGCACTTATGATTGATGAACTTTTGGTTGTGGACAATGAAAGAAGAACAATAATTTCAAAAGTGGAAGATTTAAAAGCCAAAAGAAACAAATATTCAAAGGAAATTGGTAAGCTTTTTAAGGAAGGTAAAAGAGAAGAAGCTTTAAAGCTAAAGGAAGAAGTTGAAAATTTTTCTAAAGAAATTGCTCTTTTGGAAAAAGAACTGGCAGAAGTTGAGAAAAGGTTTGAAAAATTAATTCTTTCAATTCCTAACCTTCCACACCCATCTACCCCAATTGGTGAGGATGAAAATGACAATATTGTAGTTAGGTATTGGGGAGAAAAGCCTGAGTTTTCTTTTGAACCTATACCACATTGGGACATTGCAAAAGATCTTGACATTCTAGATTTTGAAAGGGCTGCTAAACTTTCTGGTTCAAGGTTTGTTATTTACAAAAAGTGGGGGGCAAAATTAGAACGTGCATTAATCAACTTTATGCTTGATTTACACACCGAGCAACACGGTTACGAGGAAATAATACCTCCATTTCTTGTAAACACAAAAACAATGACTGGTACGGGACAACTTCCAAAGTTTGAAGAAGATCTTTATAAGATTGATGGTGAAGATTTATGGTTAATTCCAACAGCAGAAGTTCCACTCACTAATATGTTTGCTAATGAAATCCTAAAAGAATTGGATTTACCTAAATATCTTACAGCTTACACTCCTTGTTTTAGAAAAGAGGCTGGCTCTCACGGAAAAGATGTCAGAGGAATAATGAGACTCCACCAATTTAATAAGGTGGAACTTGTAAAAATTGTCCATCCTGAAAAGTCCTATGAAGAACTGGAAAAACTGGTTAATGAAGCTGAAAAAGTATTACAACTTTTAGGTTTACATTATAGAGTTGTCGAACTATGCACAGGTGATCTTGGTTTCTCTGCTGCTAAGACTTATGATATTGAAGTTTGGATTCCATCCCAAGGTAGATACAGGGAAATATCTTCCTGCTCAAACTGTGAAGATTTTCAAGCAAGAAGGGCAAAAATAAGATTCAGAGATAAAGAGGGTAAAACAAGGTATGTTCATACATTGAACGGTTCTGGTTTAGCAGTTGGCAGAACGGTAATTGCAATATTGGAACAGTATCAACAAGAGGATGGTTCTGTTGTAATTCCGGAAGTGTTAAGAGATTACATGAAGGTTGAAAGAATTTTCTAACTTTTAAATAGAAACAGGGAGGTGCCACGGGGCACCTTCTCTTAATCTACCAACCATTTATCAACAACAAAACTACCAGTTGTCGCTCCACCGCCAGAAATTGAGCAGTAAAACTGTTGAACTAAGCCACTTGTTGTTTTACATAGCTCTTCTGCATCATCAATTGTTAATCCTTTTGGTGGTTCTACTCCTTGATATGTTAAATCTCCAATGTACAAACTACCCTGCGTCCAAAAAGCCAATTTTGATTCTGTATTTACATCCTTTATATCAATTCCTCCCGGTGCAACAACATCTCCACCTTTTACCCAAGTTACGAAGTTTACACCTGTTGTGTTCTTTTCAAAACTTAAAAGTTGTCCATTATCTTTCGTAAAGTATTCATCACCAATGTTCTTTTCTAAAATTTCGTAATACAATGATGCATACTCTGGATAATCATTAGCAAGATTAAAGATCTGTTCTATTGCTGAAGGGAATGAATCGTATCCATAACCAACATCCTTGCCTGCAAGTAAGAAAACATTGGGATTTGTCGCAAAAGATGTATTTTCAATGTTGAAAAGGTCATTAACGATAAAAAGATCATGTTGTGTATATACAACAAAATTTGCAGAATTTTTTATTTGATCATACTGAAAATCAATTCCGTCATCGAAAAAGATTATATCACCGTTAGATAAAACATTTAAGTTTAAATTGTTGGACGCCGTACTTTCAACATTTATTTGTCCTATTTTTGTAGCATAGTCTCCGTAAACAATTGTAGGGTCTGAGAACAGTAAGTTCAAATCGCCCGCAATTTGAGATGTTTCAATGTTGGTGTTAACTGCCTGCAAGTAATAACTTGAATAAAAGCTCAAGTTTGCATTTCCCTGAATTCCCGTGCCTTCCAAATTAAAGTTCTCGTATGTCAAACCATACCCTTTCGCATCTAAATTAAATTCTTTTCCAATCTGAGAATTCTTTATAGTCAAGTCCTCCCACGCTACTCTACCTTCCTTGTTGTAAAGAAGAATATTAAGGTTACCTTTAGTCTGAACCCCTTCAATATCTAAATTTGAAAATCCAAGACCGCCATATGATAAAGTTGAGTAAGAAGTAAGTTCAAGATTAATGTTATCGAAATTACTATTCTTTATGGAGAAGTTATTAAACTGAGTAGCCCCAGTTGAATATAGCACTACATTTGTATCGTAAGGAGAGTATATTCCATATATTTTGAAGTTACCAAATGCTGTTCCACCTGAACTACTTATCAACTTTACATCTATCGGTGCATTTATACTTGCGTTTTTCAGTTCGAAATTACTTAAAGCAACCT
>JBDOLX010000087.1 GCA_039832905.1 Desulfurobacteriaceae bacterium
AAGGATTTTGTCCAACTTATCACTTAAAGTTTCACTATGAACTTCATTTACCGTCTTTATTACTTTTCTTGCAATCTTAGAAGCTAAGATAAATCTCTCTTTTGCCACAAACGAAGGTAAATCACACTGATGCTTTTCTTTTACAAAGTTTTCTATATTCTCTATTTCTTTTAATATTTCTACTTTTGAACTCAAAAGCCTTTTTGCTTCTTCTACTATTTCTGGATCTTTTTCAAGAAGTTTGATTGAAAACCACCTTTTATTGTAGGAAAGTTTCTCATCCTTTAATTTTAAAAGTAAAAGAGAAATAGCATTTTCCAAATCCTCTGAATATGTTGGGGTAAAACCAACCGGTTTTAAGTCTTTTGTTGCTACTCTTAGTACGGTTTCCGAGAGTTCCTCAAATCCTCTTTTTTTTATGGCAGAAATGGAAATCACAGGTAAACCTAAAATTTGAGAAAGGAGTTTCTCATCTATTGAGAATCCTGCACTTTCAAGGTCATCAATTTTATTGAGAACAACTATCGGCTTTATTCCCATTTCAAGAAGTTCTAACGTCAGATAAAGATTCCTACCTAGAAAGTTCACATCAAGAACGTTAATAACTACATCATAGTCCTCTTTTAGCAAAAATCCTCTAGCAACTTTTTCTTCCAGAGTGTAAGAAGTTAGACTGTATATTCCTGGAAGGTCTATAACATCTATCTCAAAACCTCTAAAAGTATAGTTTCCCATCTTCTTTTCAACAGTTACTCCAGGCCAATTCCCTACTTTTTCACTTGTTCCACACAAAGTATTAAGTATTGCAGTTTTTCCAACGTTAGGATTACCAACGAGGGCGACTTTTATTTTCCTTTTCACCCTTCCTCTCCTTCAACAGAGATCCTTTTTGCTACTCCTTTCCCAAGAGCAAATCTACTTCTGCATACCTCTACTATTAGAGGACCGGGAGGAGATTTTAAAACTCTTATCTTAGCCCCAGGATATATTCCCAAAGAGGCAAGCCGTCTTTTCATTCCGTACCCTCCGATTATATCTTTTACTACAACCTCTTTTCCTTCTGGAACTTCAAAAAGTTTCATCATTTCAACCTCCCTAATGTTAGATAATATTAACTTTTTAAGGATTGTCAATCTCAAGTTGTAAAGTATAATTCCCACAAAACCAAAAAGGAGGATAAAAATGGACATCAAGAAAATACCTGCCGGAAAGAACGTGCCAGAAGACATTTACGCAGTCATAGAAATACCACAAGGATCAAACGTTAAGTATGAAGTTGATAAAGAAAGTGGTGCAGTATTTGTTGACAGATTTTTATTTACCCCAATGTTCTACCCCGCAAACTACGGCTTCATTCCAAATACTTTAGCAGACGATGGTGATCCAATGGACATTCTTGTAATATCAAGACAGCCTGTAGTTCCCGGAAGCGTAATAAGGTGTAGACCTATTGGAGTCCTCGTTATGGAAGATGAAAGCGGACAAGACGAAAAGATTCTTGCAGTTCCAGTCAATAAGCTAGACCTCACATTTAAGAACATTAAAGAAATAACAGACCTACCTGAAGCAACACTAAATGAGATAAAACACTTCTTCGAACATTACAAGGACTTAGAGCCTGGAAAATGGGTTAAAGTAAAAGAGTTTAAAGGAAGCGACTTTGCAAAAGAGCTTATTAAGAAAGCTGTTGAAAACTACAAAGGATAAATCCTTTGCCCCCTTGGTTGGGGGCTTTTAAGAACTTTCTATAACCTTTAAACCTTTCTCCGTTATCTTCCTTCCTCTTGGTGTTCTGACGATAAGTCCAAGTTCTATAAGGTAAGGTTCATGAATATTCTCTATGGTGGAAGGATCCTCTTTAAGAACCGTCGCGAGAGCATTTAAGCCTACAGGACCTCCATTAAAAACTTCGGCAATCGTTCTTAAAATCTTTCTGTCCATATAGTCCAAACCAAGAGAGTCTATTCCAAGCTCAGAAAGTACTTCTTTTGCCTCTTCCTCACCTATTGAATTCCATTCTTTCACAACTTTATAATCTCTAAACCTTTTTAGCAGCTGATTCAAAATCCTAGGAGTTCCCCTACTTGAACGGGCAATGATTTTGCAAGCTTCTTGTGTCAAATTAATACCAAGTTTTTGAGAATTGACTTGGGCTATTTTTACAAGTTCTTCTACTTTGTAAAGTTCAAGTCTACAAACAATTCCAAACCTATTTCTAAAAGGAGAAGATAAAAGATCAAGCCTTGTTGTAGCTCCAATAAGAGTGAAAGGAAGAAGATCTATAGAAATGGAAGTTTTTTTAGAAGGCAAAACAACGTCTATTCTGAAATCTTCCATTGCCGAGTAAAGAGTTTCTTCTAAAGGTTTACTTAACCTATGAATCTCGTCAATAAAGAGAATATCTCCCTCATTTAAGGAAGTAATCAAAGCAACTAAATCCCCTTTCTTTTCTATTGTTGGAGCAGAAACAATTTTTAGGTCTTTTCCAAGTTCATTGGCTATTATCATAGAAAGGGTCGTCTTTCCCGTTCCCGGAGGTCCATAGAACAAAATGTGGTCAAGAGGTTCTCCTCTCTTTTTTGAAGATTCTATAGCAACCTTTAAGATTTTCTTTACCTTTTCTTGTCCTAAGAATTCCTCTAATTTTTTTGGACGATCTATCAAAACTTTTTCCCCGAAAGTTCTTTAGCTACAATTTTTACAACTTCTTGAAAACTTAAATTCTCAAAGTCAATTCCATTTAAAACTTCCAAAATCTCTTTTTTAGAATAACCAAGAGAAGTAAGAGCTTCCATAACCTCATTAAAATTATTTTCAGTCTCAAAAGAAAAACGTTCCCTTAGTTCCAATATTACTCTCTCTGAAAGCTTCTTTCCAAGTCCCGGAATTTGCGAAAGAGCTTTGACATCATTAGACAGAACAACCTTTTTAAGTTCCTCTATATCAAAAGAAGATATTATTGAAAGGGCTACTTTAGAACCTACCTTTGGAATACGTATCAAAATTTCAAAAAGGTTTCTCTCTTCCATACTTTCAAAACCATAGATAACAGGCGTTCCTTCCTGAGGAAAAACAAGCTTTGTGAATAGGAAAATATCCTTTCCTTCTTTTACTTTTTCACAAAGTTTTGAAGGAACGATAACTTTAATCCCGAAACATCCACACTCAACAACAACATATCCCGCAGATTTAGATACTACCTTTCCCTTTAAGAATTCCAACATCCCTACTCAACCGATAGCCTGTTGATAAATCCTTTTAACTTGAAAGAAAGGTTTTGCCAGTTAAAGTTTAGCTTTAAATTAACAGAAAGATAAGAGTTATAAATATTTTTCAAGTTTAAGTTGACGTAACCGTCCATTGACACTTTAGAACTCTCCATTTTAAAGTTTACCTTATTTTCTTTTTCTACTTTGTATTTGACCTTAGCATCCTGTAACTGAAACTCTTCAACCAAGGGAAATAACTTGGAGGTCTTAATATTAAAGTTTTTCAATCTAAAGTTACCACTTCCACCGATTAAATTTTCCTTTTCAAAAACTAAAGTTCCTCTTCCAGAAAGTAAACCTGATAGTTCTAATGGTTTATAGAACTTGCAATCGTCCACTTTAAAATTTACTACTTTAAAACTAACCTTAGATAAAGGATAAGTAACTTTTCCTTCAACGTATCCACCACATAAGATTAACTTTACGAAGAACTTTTTAACATCGGAAGAAAGAGAAAGAATTTCAGGAGAAACAACCACTTTATTAATGGTTACAGGAATTTCAGGATGTTCAACCTTTTTTAATACCAGTTCCAAAGGTACTCTTTTTACTGCAATCTCTTTAAAGGATAGTTTCTTACAAAGGTAGTGTTCGGCAAACTTTTCAATAGGGAAAGTAAAGTAAAGAAATACCACAAAGGAAAGTATAAAAACAGTTAATAGAAGCAGTTTTTTCATCTTGTTTCCTCGTAGAAGTTGAAAACTACTTTTCCAGAAACAAGGCCATTTTCGTCCATATCTGAAACTTGAAAGAAAACAGCTTTTAAGTAGTAAGGAGAATTTTCCAACTTCCAAATTAACTTTTTAACCGATTTAAAGGGTGTTTCATAAAAACTTAAAGCAACCGTTTTCCTTTCAACGTTATCTTTTTCATCGCTTACAGAAACTTTTAAGTCTTTAACGTTCACTCCAAACTTTTGAGCTTTTACTTTAATGAAAGAAACAATGTCTATCCTCTTTCCATTTTTCAGCTTCTTTTCAATCTCTAAGAAACTTTTGTTAAAAGCCTTTATTTCCCGTAGTTTTGGTTCAATCTCTTGAAAGTCCCTGTATATCTTTTCCTTCTTGGTAGCTAGCTTTTCTATTGAGTTTTTCAAAGGAAAATACACAACAGTAAGATAAAGAAAAACAAAGATAAAAGGAGTAGCAAAGATAACATAGTTCTTTAACCTTTCATCCATCACCTTTTGACCCCAGAAAGAGACATTGTGAACTGAATCCCCTTTTCTACCTTTTTAACTTTGTTAACGGTAATCTTTTCAAAGTAAGAAGATAACTTTTCCCTAAATTTATCTAAGTCTTTTTCGCTGCTTGCTACTCCAAGAATTGAAAAGTTTTCTGATTCAATAGAACCTTCTATCTTCAAAATTTTTACCAAAGGATCTATAGATTTACCTATTTTTTCAATAGGAAAAAGAACAGAAGGCTTGTTAAGAAGAAAAAAATCTTTGAGTTCTTGGACTTTAGAGTATTTTTGGGAAACCTGCAGCTTTGGAGCAAGGGCTTTTTCGTTAATTATGCTTTCTACTGTTCTTTTATACTCTTTTAACGTTAAACGGTAATCTTTCTTTTCAGCTAAGAAACTTAAAACCAAAGAGGCTGTATAGAAAAATCCTGAAGCTAAAAGAGAAGCTATAGAAAACAGAATGGCTGTTTTGTGCTCAGTCCAAAACTTTGAAGAGAAAATGGAAAACTCCTTAAAAGTTGGCTTGCAAGGAGATTTTCTAAAATGGTAAAGCCCAAAAGCGTTAAAAAAGATAGGTGTATCCTTTCCGAAAGGTTCTATATTAGGGATCTCAAGAGAGGGACAAAACTTTTTAAAAAGCTCTAAAAATTTTTCGTTTAAAGCCCCACCACCTACTAAAAGAACTTTTCCCTTAAGGAACGGAACTACTCTATCCCTAAAGAAAGAGGTATCTTTTAAAAGAAACGGAAAACCTGATCGTATTATTTCTATATTGTCTACAATTCCCTTTTCAAATTGAATCACACTAACTTTTCCGGCTCCAGCATCAACAACCGTTATCTTTTCCTCTCCGTAAAGAAGAGAAACGGCGTTAATAGTGCCGGCGATATCTAATGTTAGAGTGTTGGCACTTTCAAACTGTTCAATTTCTTCTTTCTTTAGTACAAAAACGAGAAATTCACAACCTTTTTCTTTTTTTCCTATAGGACAAAAAGCTACCGATACCTCATTTTCGGCGGTATCAAGTTCTGAAAGCACATCATTTATAACAAGTTTTTTAAGTTGAGATCCTTTACATATAGGGTAGAAAGCCTTTTTTACATAAAGATTCCGTGAAGTTATGCCTACAATTTCTCTTTTTCCTTTTAGATTTCCAAACCCAAAGTTCTTACCGTCAAACCATTTTACCTTGCTACTTCCTACATCTACACCAATCATTGAACAACTTTCCACTCCAGAATTTTATCCCTCGTTGTAAAAGCAACTAAACTAACTAATGAATCTTGATAAGAAGCAGAAGCCTCAATTCTAAAATAGTTGCATCTATTTGTAATCAGCGGTCTAATAAGAAAAAAAAGTTCTTCACTAAATCCAGGAAGGTTTATTAAATCCTCCAAATTCTTAATTGGTCTATTTTCCAAAATTGATTTGGCAGCATCTTCATCCATATCTTCAGAAAGAGCTAAAAGTACCTCTAAAGGTGCTGAGTTAATATTTATCTTACCATCACCGTAAACTGTAACGTAGTCTTCAAGTTGCTTAAAAATCTTTTCATCAACCCCTTTCACATAGAGAAGTTCGTATATCGACTTCATATTTTTATTTGATGGTTTATAACCAAGAGTTTCGTAGTAAAGGCTTTCCACCCCTTCATCTGTTGGAATATCATCTCTATCAATCCAATCTTTTATGGATGATGCCAAACTTGGATTTAACTTTAAGTTTTCAAAAAGTCTTTTTGCCACGTTGTAGTAAAGCTGATTAGTTAGCTTATTTACGTTTAACCTTCCACACTCATCGGTTATTCTCAAAGAAACGGAAATTCCTCTATAAGTATAGGATATTGGTTCAAAGCCGAAGGCATCTCTTCTCTTTTTCAAGTAATCCAATGCAACTTTTACAGCAGAAACTGCAGCGTGGTATGCTTTAACGTAATCCCTAAACTCAGAGGACTTAGAAACACTTGATATCGAAAGGGAGTAAATAGAAATAAGAAAAGAAAATATAACAGCAACCATAACAAGGACTAGAAAGAGGACAAACCCCTTCCTACGCCTTTTCGAAAAATTCACGTATTTTTTCCTCGTCAGGAGAATTTATTACCCCTTTTTCGGTAATTATCGCTGTAATGTTTTCATGAGGTGTAACGTCAAAAGCAGGATTTTTCACCTTTGCATCAATAGGTGCTATCCTACAATCTTTACAATGGCAAAAAACAACTTCCTCTTCTCCCCTTTCTTCAATCGGTATCTCTTTCCCACTCCTTATTGAAAGATCAAATGTAGATGTTGGAGCAGCAACATAGAAAGGTATCCCGTGTTCTTTGGCAAGTACTGAAAGAGAATAAGTTCCAATTTTATTTGCAGTATCTCCATTTAGAGCAATCCTATCCGCCCCTACAATAATACAGGTAATTTCTCCACAAGACATAAAGTATCCAGCCATGTTGTCGGTAATTAGATAGTAAGGAATACCTTCCTTCTGGAGTTCCCAAGCCGTAAGTCTTGCTCCCTGAAGGTAAGGCCTCGTTTCATCAACGTAAACAAGGATATCTTTTCCGGATTCTACAGCAGCTCTAATTACTCCAAGTGCTGTCCCATAACCAGCTGTTGCAAGGGCACCGGTATTACAGTGGGTAAGGATTACTTCCCTTGAACTGAGAAGTTCTGCTCCGTAGTAGCCTATCTTCTTATTCGTTTCTACATCCTGTCTTTCTATATTTACAGCTTCTGTCTCTAAAGCAAAAACAATATCTTCTTCTTTTTGTCCAGCTTCTACTATCTTTTTCATTCTCTTTAAAGCCCAAAAAAGATTGACCGCAGTAGGACGAGTCGCCGCCAACCTACTTATTATAAGTTCGAGCCTTGCTTTAAATTCAACAAAACTTTTTGTTTCTTTTAAGATCTGTTTTGCTCCAAGGGCCACTCCGTAAGCAGCAACCACTCCTATTGCTGGAGCGCCTCTTACAACCATCTGTTCTATAGCTTGAGCCACATCTTCGTAGGTTTTACACTCAATCCATTTTTCCTCTAAAGGAAGTTTTCTTTGGTCTAAAAGTAAAAGAGATTCTCCTGTCCACTTTAGAGGACGAATATCTTTAATCTTTGCCATTAGTCTCCTTCCAAACCTTCTTGTTTTTTCACTACAAGAACTGGACAGTTTGCTTTCTTTATTACAGCCTTTGCTGTGCTTCCCATTTCAAGTATCCTTTCAAGAAGGCTTTTGCCATGATACCCAATCACTATCACGTTAACTTTTTCTTCTTCTGCTAACCTTACGATCTCTTCTTTCGGGTCTCCAACCACCATCACTTTTTTTACGAGGAATCCCTTCTCCTTAAACTCGTTAACTACCATATCAAGCATAGTTTCGTGTTTTTTCAGTATCTCTCTTTCTATTTCCGGAAGGTGAGCATAAATAGCAGCAACATCAAGGGCAAAAGGATCGTCAAACTGGGGAAGACTAAACTCTAAAGGGTGAATTACGTGTAGAACCACAACCTCTTGAGCGTTTGCTTCTTTTAGTTTAAAAACGTAGTCTCTCGCTACTTCCGAAAGTTCTGAAAAATCGGTAGGATAGAGAACCTTTCTAAAAAGCGGCATAATTCACCTCTAAGCTAAGGGTTTAAAAAATCATAACATTTCTTTTTTAGCTTTCTGCCAAAGAAGTTCCAAATCTGAAATAGATAAATCCTTTAGTTCCTTTCCCTCCTTTTTCGCAAATTCCTCCATTTTTCTAAATCTTTTCTCAAATTTCTCGTTTGCTTTTGAGAGTGCGAGTTCTGGATGAACTCCCAAAAACCTCGCAAGATTTACAGCCATAAAGAGTAAATCGCCAACTTCTTCTTCTACCTTCTCCTTATTTTTTGATTTTAAGGCTTCTCCTATTTCACTTAGTTCTTCAATTAATTTCTCCTTTATTCCACTAAAAGATTCCCAGTCAAAGCCTACCTTAGCAGCCCTTTTTTGAAGCTTATATGCCCTCTCAAGAGAAGGCAAAGATTTTGGAATTCCATCCATTAATGATTCTCTTTTCTTACCTTCTTTTTCTTTCAGTTTATCCCACTCTCTTAAAACGTCTTGGGCATCCTTAATATCATTCCTGTTACCAAAAACATGGGGATGACGTGAAATGAGTTTCTTCGCTATTCCATCAACAACATCTTCTATTGAAAAAGCTTTATTCTCTTTTGCAATTTGTGAATGGAAGACAATTTGAAGAAGTAAATCTCCCAACTCTTCTTTGAGATTTTCATAATTTTTATCTCTTATAGCATCTATCGTTTCATAAGTTTCTTCTATAAGGTACGGAACCAAACTTTCGTGTGTTTGCTCTCTATCCCAAGGACAACCGTTGGGAGAGCGTAAAGTTTCCATTATCTTTAAAAGATCTTCAAAAGAGTATCTTTTCATTTATTTAACCTCCACAAGATTTTGAACGAATTAAATTTATCTCCTTAGAGAAAGAGTAAAATTTCCACTTA
>JBDOLX010000088.1 GCA_039832905.1 Desulfurobacteriaceae bacterium
AAGCACGAAGCAGGATTTTATGGAGTAAACGGTTCTCTATATCCTTCAATTTCCATAAATAAGATAGAAGGAACGGTGAAAAAAGTTAAAAAGGTTCCAGGTTGGGGAAGGAAAAGGATAGATTGGAGGGTTTTAGAAGTTGAAACTAAGAATGGAACCTTAGAGGTTAGTGTTGCTCCTTCTTGGTGGTATCCGCACCTTAACATAAAGGAAGGAGACATTGTATCTGTTGAAGGTTTTACTCCTCCTGTGTGGCGTTTTAGAGGTATTAATGGGATTATGGCCTGTAAGTTAGTAAATAAAACAAATAACGCAAGCTATGACTTTTCATTTAGAAGATGGTGCAGGGGGACTGTACCTAAAAATTTTCAATAAGGGGGGAAAGATGATTAGCGGTATAAACACAACTACTTACTCAACAGATGTTTACTATCAACAACTTCAGTGCCAGCATCGCTACAGGGCTGGAAATGGAAACGGAATGGGGCAAGTTATGACCCAGCTAACACCTGACCAAAGACAACAGGTCTCTTCTGCTTTGCAAAATCTTCCACAAGACCTTAGAACACAAGTAGTGGATCAAATAAGGCAGCTTGATATTTCTTCTATGACACAAGATCAAATTTACCAGTCAGTTATGAACATTATTTCTTCCGTTAATGCTACATCTTTGGTGGTACCATCCTTAATAAGTGTCTATGCTTAATGGTCGGGGTGCAGTCCCCCTTTTCTCATAAACAACTACTGGAGGTAGAAAAATGAGAAAGCTTGTAAGTCTTTTTCTGTTTTACTCTTTGATGATGATGATAATTACTGGAATTGTTCTCTACATAATGCCTTATGAGAGAGTTGCCTACTGGAGTGGATGAAAATTCTTAGGTCTTGATAAGGATCAATGGGACAGTCTCCATACTATATTCGGATTCTTAATGGTCACTTTTGGAATTTGGCATCTTGTTTTAAATTGGAAAAGTTTTGTAAGCTACTTAAAAGATAAGGCAAGAAGAACACTCTCTAAAGAGTTCTTATTTACAACCTTGATAACTATTTTTGTTTTTATAGAACAGTTGCGAACTTCCAACCTTTTAAAGCAGTTATAGATTTGGAAAAGAAAATAAAGGATACTTGGCTTATGCCTAAAACTCCTCCTCCCGCTCCTCATACTGAGCTTCTCTCTTTAGAAAAAGTAGCAGGCATTGTTGGTATCTCTACGGAAAAAGCTCTTGAAGTTCTTAAATCCAAAGGAATCAAAGTTGACTCACCGAAAGAAACTCTTAAGGAAATTGCTAATAAGAATAACGCTTCTCCAGTACAGGTTTATAAAATTCTTATGTCTGTTTCAAAACAAAAAAAGAATGCTTCTACTTCCTTTCAACCAGGAATGGGAATTGGAAGGTTAACTCTTAGGGAAGCTTGTCAAAAGCTTGGTATCTCTTACAAAGAGTGTTTAAAAAGACTTGAGGATAAAGGTATAAAGGCGCAAGCTGATGCTACTTTACGAGATATAGCTTTTAAGTATGGGAAGTATCTTTATGAACTGCTTGAAATCATACAGGGAGGAAACAATGGACAAGCTAAGTATACTCGCTGTTAACGATGAGGGATTCATCTTTGATCCTGAAACAGGAAACAGTTTTACAGTCAATAAAACCGATCTTTTCATAATAAAACTCTTAAAAGAGGGGAAAAGTGAAGATGAAATCGTTAGTCATCTAACTAACGAATTTGAAGTAAATGAAGAAGAAGCTAAACGTGATCTCTTGGATTTTATTGAACAACTTAAGATTTTGGGGCTTCTGGGGGATAAAGATGTATAAAGTAGCTATTTCTGGAATAAATGCCGTTGACAATCCAGGTCCCGGAATAGGAATAGCAAAGAGTGTAAAGGAAAGTGATCTGGAAACAACAGTTTTTGGACTTGCTTACGATGCAATGGAACCTGGAGTTTACATGAAGTGGCTTATAGATAAAAGTTTCATCATGCCATATCCTTCAGAAGGAGAGGAACCTTTTGTGGAAAGGCTTCTGTACATTAAATCTACTTACGGACTTGACGCTGTAATACCTGCTCTTGATGCAGAACTTCTCCTTTTTATAAAAGGTGCATCTTTACTTGAAAGTTCCGGAATAAAGACTTTTTTACCAACCGAAGAACAGTTTAAATTAAGAGGAAAAGATAAACTATTAAAGGTAGCAGAAAGTATAGAAGTAAAGATTCCGAAAACAAAAGTGGTTACTTCCTATGAGGAACTTAGTAAGGTTATTGAAGAAATTGGTTTCCCTATAATGGTAAAAGGAATTTTCTACAAAGCCTACAAAGCCTACAAAGCTTTCAACATTACTCAGGCTACCTCCTATTTCAATTCTATAGTTTCCGAATGGGGGTATCCTGTAATAGTTCAAGAAGTTGTTAAAGGGGAAGAAATGAACGTCGTTGGCGTTGGAGATGAAGAGGGAGGACATTTCGGACTTGTAGGAATAAAGAAGCTGTGGATAACGTCTCTTGGGAAAATCTGGACAAGAGTTACGATAAAGAATGAGAAACTTTTATCGGCAGCCGAAAGATTTGTAAAGGCTTTCA
>JBDOLX010000089.1 GCA_039832905.1 Desulfurobacteriaceae bacterium
GAAAAAGAAACAACCTTTCCGTTTGATTCTACTAAAATAAATGGGTTTCTGTCTTCACTTTTAAATCTTAACTTGTAGTTTCCGCTTCCGTCGAAGCTAATGTAAATCCATTTCCCTATCTTTTTGTATCCCACTATCCCTTTTGATTTTTCTATGTCAGGGTATCCCCACGAAGTAGGAATTCTTAAAGTTCTTAAAGTTCCAGCCGTTTTCACAACTAAATCTCTGCCCCGTGTAGCGATAGCGCTTCCGCGAAACTCCAAAACCTTCTGAGCATATTCAGAAAGGAATAAAGAAATAGGCTTTTGGGATAGAGCCCAGTTGTAAACCCTTTTTAAAGCTTTTAGTGAAGAAAGATTCTCACCAGAGTAAAAATGGTAGTAAATGCTTATAGGTTTTAATCTTCTTGGCTTTTCAGTAAGTTTGAAGGTTTGAATAACTTTTACGTAACCAAATTTCTTCTTCCACAAATCTGTATATACATTTTCGTTTTGAACAGGAGCATAAATCTGGAAATATTCTCCTCTGTTTATTCCCATGGGAGAAATGAATGTAAGAAATGGATGGGTATTATCTATCGTCGTATCCCCTCCATTCACCGCATAAATTCCGTTCTCGTAAGTTATTCTTAGTGCTTCTTTTGGTGGTAAACAGTCACCAGACCATAGTAAAACCTTAGCCTCTTTCCCTTTAGGGCAAAGATGTTTAGTAATATACCTTAGCGAACCGACAATTTCCTTTTCCAAGGACGGAGTGTAGTTAGGAATTGGTAAGTTGTTGCCATACTCTAAGTTATCTTTCTCAAGAGGAGGTAAACCTTTTGATATCCTATAAACATTAATCCAGCTAAAAGGGTGAGAAAAAGTATGGCTTGCTGGTTCTACATTGGGTAAAGAAAAGATAGTTCTTGCCACCTCTTGGTACTCAGCAGAGTCTTTAGGATAAAGTCCATTAGGAGAGATAGTTCCCACTATAACTGAAACCGTATGGGGAATTTTGTATTTTTTCAGTATTTCATCTCTAATTATTTCCCCAGCTATTTTCTCCGGCTGGAACTCTACCTTATCAATGAAACCATCTCCATCTATGTGAACCGTAAGAATTCTTCTTCCGTTTTCTGTAGTTACGTCAAGTGCAGGTATTTCTCCAAATACCTTTTTAAAAAGCCAAAATGGATCAAAGACCCAATAATCAACTTTTCCTATACTTCTTAAAACGGTTCCACTTAACGCATATCCTCCCCAAGAAGTAATGGCTGCTGGAACAAAAACTTTTCCTTTACTATCTTGATACTTTATGAGCGGAATAAAACTTTTGTCCTTTGTTGATACTTTTGGTGAGAGAGGGTCAAGAAAGGCTAGAGCCTCAAACCCATAGGTAGGAGCAGTATAAATAATTGACTTTTTGTCAAACCCGTTAATTTCTCCTTTTTCTATTCCTAGTTCCTTTAAAAACTCTTTCCTTAAAGTGGAAACATTAAAGATAAATACTTTTGTCCCTTCTTTTATTCTTTTCCTTAACCATGTTTCAAACTTTACACTTTTGCTTCCACTCCAAACGATGATTCCCCTGTATAAATTTCCCAAAAAGCCATGAGGTAAAGAGGAGATTTCTACAAGTTCTGGAACGAAGCCAAGCCACTCTAAAGGCATTTGAATTTCATAGTTAGGCGTAGGTAGTAGAGGGTCAGGTTCTTGGGAAGGGTCGTAGACGATAAGTATTCTTCTTGGGATTAAATGAAATATTCCTTCTCCAATATCCTGTAAATATTTATCCGTAACCCAAGGAATGAATCCCAGTTTTTCTATTCTTTTAGCGTCCAGCTTTCTAAGTTCTTTCTTTTCTGGTGGAATATAGTCAATAACTATAACGGGAAGTCCCAAGCATTTAGCTTCATTTAATTTTTCTAACAACCATTTTGTTTCTTTTTCTTTCATTTTCTTGTAGCTTAGTTTCTCGTCGAGACCATAGAAAAGGGATTCGGCCAAAACAGCATCTATATAGTCTTTTATACTTTCAAGGATAGAAAAGGGTCTATTGGCAATTATTATTTTTTTTGGGAAAGTTTTCCTCAGCTTCTTTATAAATTCAATTTCTGTCTCTTCGTACTTTTTCCACTCGTTCTTTTTTAAAATCAACCTGTAAGAGTCGAGTGTGTCAAGCATAAAGCCGTCATATCCTTCTTCTGCAAGGGGTCTAAAAACTTTTTCTATTAAAAAATTTCCACAATCTTCCTTTCTAAGATCCAAAACAAAAGATTTCCAAACCTTGTTCTTACCTAACATCCAAGATTTCTTTATTTGTTTGAAATAACTCCTTGTCGGAGAAACTTCTCCAATACTAACGTAGGCGATTAATTTTCCGTGTTTTTTCATATAGAACTTTTCTTTGATTTTCTTTAAGGGGAACGTGTCGGGATCCACTATTATCCAGTCATAAAGGTAGAGAATTTCTTCAGGGAGGGAAGAATACATAACAGCGACTGACGGTTTATTATCTTCTCCGTAAGCAACTACATTAAAAAGAAGGCTAAATAAGCATAAAAGTCCTATAATGAAGTTCATACAGGAACCTCCTCAGTAAGTATGTTCCAAAAAGAAAAGTTATCAGTAAGGAAAGGAAAAAGCCGTAACCGTAAAAGTAAGGTCCTAACTTTATACTTATGATACTTAAGAGAAAATTGAGTATCGCAAAAGAGATAGTAAGGTAAACAGCTTCTTTCCTCAAATCAAAATAAAAAAGTAGAGCCAAAATGCACATAACAAGAAGTTGTAGTGAGGTTCCTAAAAGGAGAATATTGAAGAGTGGCAGGTAAAGGGGAGAAAGGTTAAACCACTTAAAAACTTCTTTTTCCGTGAGAAGAACAATGATAACTGCCATTCCTTGTATCCTGAAAACCTCTTGGATAAGCCCCCGCACAGCCATTACAAGTTCGTATCCCATTTCATAGATTCTCTCTAAAGTAGCGCCTTCTCTTACGGCTGAGTAGTATCTATCGTAGTATTCTGCAAACTCTGCCTCAAGTTTTAGAAAAAATATACCCATTCCAGGAGCTATTGAGAGGTAAGCCAAGAATATTGGAATGTCGTAAACGGGAGAAGCTTTAAATGGTCCTATTACTTGTTGTCCAGTTAAAGGGGAAAACCAGAAAACAAACTTATCTATCCATATACCAAGGTTATAGAAAAGTCCACTAACTGCAAGACTTAGGTAAATTTTCTTTAAGTTCAGGAAATCAAATTCTATAAGCTTTGAAGACGTATACGAGTAAAAAATGTAACCTACCAAGAGAGAAAAAGCTATGCCCATTCCTACAAAGAAGGAAAAAAGTAAACCTGTAATTCCTGCTTTAGAGAAAATAGGGGCAGTTATCATCATAGAACCAAAACCTATAAAGAAAGCAAAGAGAATGTATTTATAACTTTTCAGCGATGTTAGGAGAACGTTTACTATCCAAAAGCCAGAAGAAAGTGTTAAGGAAAATAAGAAAAGCAAAGCGAAAGTAGGAGGCAGTTTTTTCATTCCAAATAAGACAATCAAAAGTCCCACTAAAAACCCAAGTGCCATAGATACTGTAAGAGCACCTATAAAGTTGGGAAGAACTCTCCAAACTTCTTTTTCGAAAAGTCTATCAGAAATGTACCTACTAAATAGAAGCTGCAAAGGACCAGAAACGATGAGGCTAATAGCAGTAATGTAAGTTATTACAACTTGATACTGTCTCACCACCTCAGGATTGTTGGAAGACTTGGAAGCTATAATACCCGCAAAAATTATCGCCAAGATAGAAATAATCCATGGACCAGCACTTAAGGAAATAGAATAAGTAAATGAAAGGAACAAAGATGTGAGTTTGTTGTCTTCTAAAATTCTTTTCAGTTCAAACGATATTCCCGCCATTGCTATACCTTGAGTATAGTTTTCTATAGCTATCTATAAAGGCTTCGAAACTATAGAACTTTTCAACCCTTTCAATTGCTGCTTTATGGCTAGATTCCCACAAGTCTTCATCAGTGAGGTACTTGATATAAGCATCGGCAAGGGCACTGGGATTGGCTACAGGAGTGACCTCTCCTGCTTTTCCTAAAGCTTTGTCTTCCTCGCACAGTCCTCCATAAATGAGCTGGTGGCAGGAACCAACATCTGTTGAAACCACTGGAACACCTCCAGCAAAAGATTCTAAAACCACCAAAGGCATTCCTTCGCTAATAGATGTCAAGGTTGTAAGTCCAACCTTTGGAAGAACTTCCGGTATCTTTTGAAATCCTAGAAACTTTACATTTCTCTTCAGATTAAGAGCATATACAAGCTTTTTACACTCTTCGTAATAGCTTGGATCTTCTTCTGTTGGTCCTATTATCCAGCCTTCGACTTCTGGTATCTTATTGGCAACTATTCTTATAGCTTTTATGAAAGTTTTTATGTCCTTAATAGGAACAACTCTTCCAATAAGTCCTATTACCTTTGGAATATTTTTTCCTCTCTTTTTTCTAGCTTCAAGATAGTTCTCAATCCTAACACCATTTGGAATTACCAAGGTTTTTTCTGGTGGAGCTCCTAAAGAAATCTGTATTTTTCTTGCATCATCAAATAAAGATATGATCTTATCGGCAGTTTCGTAAGCAAGTTTACCGAGCCCAATAAAGAAGTTTATCCATATCTCTTTTAAGTGCTCGACTTCACCTTTTTTTCTCTGAAAGGAAAGGCGCCTATCCTGTATCCAATCTGCACTTAAGATGTCTATCTTTCTCTCCCTTGTGTAGATTCCATGTTCAGTTAGTAGGAAAGGAACTTTTCTATCATTTTTTATCAGTGATGCTAAAAACCCGGCGTAACCCGTAGATGGGCTATGAACAAGCTTTATGGGCTTTAGATCCTTGACAATGCTTGCAACTCTCCAAATAGGTGCATGAACGTTTCTTATAGTCCAGAAATAGTCTATAAAGGGTGTATCTCTTGCAAACAGCAAGTAATTGTCCTCAATAAACTCCCAAGCTCTTTTGCTGTATAAAAATTCTTCTTCCGTAATCTCTTTTTCATAAAACTCTTTTTTATGAAGCTCTTTAGGAAAAGCCTTTCCTATATTGTTTTTAAACCAGTGATGGAGTTTTCTAACTTTCTCAAAATGTTTCTTATCTCCTTCCAAAATTCTTGGTGGTGGTCTACTTGAAGAATCAAAAAGGTAATGAACGCTTAAGTAAACAAGGTTTTCAGGTATAGGATATTTTATATCACCGTAATCTTCTTTTCTGCTTCCTACAAAAACAACACCAAAGTTAAACTCACTAAGACCATTAATGAGGTCTCTAATCCAAGAAGAAACTCCTCCACGAACAAAGGGATAAGTTCCTTCAGCTATTATCAAGATGTCTATCTCTTTTTTCTTGTCAACTAATACCATCTTACATCCAAACTCTTTTTATAAAGTGAACCGTCGGATGAATAGAAAAAGGAAGTTCCGAGAGGATTTCTTTAACCTTTTGAAACTCCTTAGATAGAAAGTAGACCTCAGAAAGGTAAGGAATGCACCTTTTTTTTAAAGATTCATCACCTGTAAAGTAAGCCCTTTCAAGGTGAAATTTTGCTTTAGTTAAATCCTTAAGTCTTAGAAAGATCCTACCTGCAATTAGATGGGTATGGGGATCATCCAGAGTTGATATGGCAACCATTAGGTATTTTAGGGCCTCTTCTATCAAGAAGTCTTCAA
>JBDOLX010000090.1 GCA_039832905.1 Desulfurobacteriaceae bacterium
GTTGTGTAGAAGGTTATCCCCAATATCCTCTTCACTTCTTCTTTCTTCCTTCTTATTTGTTTTATAGATAGGTATTATAGAAAATGTCTATTGAAAGTAGAAAAGAAAATTGGAAAACAAGAAATTAAGAATATTTATGAGTTTTTCTCTTATTGACCGATTATTTTCGGATTATCTTGACAAGGTCTGCAGATTATACTTTAAACTGTCTTCTGATAGAATTGGTCTAAAAACCGTTGAAGGAGTATTTTTTATGAAAACCATTCTTCTTACAGGAGTAGCAGGTTTTATAGGTTACAAAACAGCTGAAAAGTTAATTGAGAAAGGATATAAAGTCATTGGCGTTGATAACTTAAATGACTACTACGATGTAAGACTTAAAGAATACAGATTGGAAAGACTCAAAGACTACAAAGATTTTAAGTTCTACCACTTAGATATAGAAAATTTAGAAGCTCTAAAAGTTTTGTTTAAAGACAATAAAATAGATGGAGTAATCAACCTTGCTGCAAGGGCAGGAGTAAGGTACAGCATAGTTGATCCCTTCGTTTACTTTAGGACAAATACTATTGGCACTTTAAATCTTCTTGAAATAATGAAAGAAAAAGGAATTAAAAAGTTTGTCCTTGCCTCTACCTCTTCCCTTTACGCAGGACAAGAAATGCCCTTTAAAGAAGACCTTCCTGTCAACACTCCAATCTCCCCATACGCCGCAAGCAAGAAAGGAGCAGAAGTTCTGGCTTATACCTACCACTACCTTTATGGTATTGATGTAAGCATAGTCAGGTATTTTACAGTCTACGGACCAGCAGGAAGACCGGATATGAGCATCTTTAGATTTATAAAGTGGATAGATGAAGGAAAAGAAGTTGTCGTTTATGGAGACGGAACACAGAGTAGAGACTTTACCTTCGTTGACGATATAGCAGAAGGAACAATAAAAGCATTTGAAACAGAAATTGGCTACGAGATAATAAACCTTGGAGGGAACAAGCCTTACCAGCTAAGAGAAGTTATCAAAATGATAGAAGAATATCTTGGAAAGAAAGCAAACATTATCTATAAACCTTTCCATAAGGCAGACCTTAAAGCAACTTGGGCTGACATAGAAAAAGCTAAAAAGATTCTTGGCTGGGAACCGAAAGTTTCACTAGAGGAAGGATTAAAGAGAACAGTTGATTGGCACATTGAAAATAGAAGCTGGTTAAAGGATGTTTCTGTCTAAAAAATAGAACTTAAAGAGGACCAACCACTTTATACGTAGGATATGAAAATAGCGTTGAACACGTAGAGATAGAGGTAAAAGAAGAAGATAATTAACCTTCAACTCTATTTCTTCCTAACTCCTTTGCTTTATATAGAGCTTCATCTGCTTTCTTTATAACATCACAAAGAGGTTCCCCATTTTCTCTTTCTGCTACTCCCAGGCTTACTGTTATGGAAAGTTTTTTCCCATTAGGACAGAGATCTATTTTTTCTATGTGTTTCCTGATCCTTTCAGCAAGCTTAAAGGCATCTTCTTTTGAAGTATTAGGTAGGTAAATTAGAAACTCTTCTCCTCCGTACCTTACTAGAGTATCGCTGTCTCTTATTACTTTTCTAACTTCTTCTGCTAACCTTTTAAGAACAAAGTCTCCAACATCATGACCGTAAGTGTCATTTATCTTTTTAAAGTGGTCTATATCCATCATAACTACGGAAAACTTTAAGTCTTTACCCGCCTTTTCAATTTGCTCTTCCAATTGCTCAACCGTGTATCTATTATTAACTCCAGTGAGGGCATCTTTGAAAACTTTTCTTGAGGTTTCTTCCAGTTTCTCATTAAGAAGGTCAATATATTCTTTTAATGTCAAAGCTATCCTGTAGATAGCTTTTTTAATCAAGTCGTAAGTATCTTTCGTTGGTTTTGAAGTTCTAAAATACCTTTCTATATCAGAAAATCTTCTTCTCTCAAGAAGTTCCAATAGATAAAGGACTTCCTTTCCTTGCTTACTTAAATAAAACACTTGACCTAATGTTAGACCTAAGATAACAACAAAAATGAAACCAAAAGTTCCAAGTATAAGTAAGGAAGTTTGATTCATATGAACAAATATCTCTTTAAAGTTTTTAGAAGCACCTATGTAACCAATAAAGTTTCCATGAATGTCATACATCGGATAAAAGAGAAAAACTTCATGTCCTATTTCAAACTTTCTCTTTTCTAAGGCTTCCCTCTCAAATCTTCTCTTAGTGTGAAAGTAGAGAAGCTTCTCATCCTCTAGGGAAGCTTTCTCCACCAGCTTCTTGTAGCTTTTGAGAGAAAGGTTCTTCTTTAGTATCTCTTTGTTTAGGAGATAGAAAATATGGGCATCTGTTGACTTTTGAAGTATGTTCCTTAAGGTTTCAATATGAATCCCGAAAGAAAGAGCTCCAACAACTTTTCCATCAATTGTAATAGGATAAGAAGCCCTCAATCCGGGAAAGCGTTTACACACGTAAAAGTAACAATCCGGTCTAAAAGCAGTTTCTATCCAAAGGATGTCTTTCCTAACGTTAGCTTTGCAAGGTCTTACATCCATTGTTGCAAAGGCAATCCAGTTAATTTGAGGATATTTGAAAAAGTGCATTTCTTCTATGTTATATTCTTTGTGAAGCTTCTCCCAAAAAGGCTTAAAAGCTTTTTTCAAGATTTCAGGATTTCCTTCCCTATAAGACTTTTCTACACAGGCATTTTTTGAAATCATCAAAGCTTGAGCCAGCAACCATTTTCTTGTTGTATCTACTGTTTGAGAAATGTAGGTCTGAATATAGTTAAGGAACTTGGTCTTCATATTATTTTTAAAGTTTTCTTCATGCTGTAGAAGTATATATCCAGAAACGAGAATAGATACACAAACAAGGATAGTTATCCAAACTATTCTTGGATTTACAATCCCTTCCCGAAAATTTTTTATCATTAAATTAATAATCCTTAATTATGTTATGCTGCCAGCGTATTATAGCTTAGGATAAGTTCCCTGCCAACCCTATCTCTCAAATAAAGGTTGTTTTTTTTAAATTCTTAAAAGTCAAAATCGTAATCATCTGAATCGTCAAAGCTGAAAGTATCTTCCTCCCCAGAACTTTCCACAGGGTCTGTAAGAAATGGCTGTTCATCTATTGTTTTTACCTCTTCTTTTTCTTGTTTCTCCTCTATTATCTGAATTGTATTTTCTTCCAAGTTTTCAAACCGAGTTAGTTCTTTTATGAAAGCGAGTCTTATCGTTCCCGTAGGACCATTTCTTTGCTTCGCAATAATTATCTCTGCTATTCCCTGTTCTTCAGGATCAGGATTCTTTTTGTAAACCTCCGGCCTATGGATAAACATTACAACGTCCGCATCTTGTTCGATACTTCCCGACTCTCTCAAATCTGAAAGCTGGGGTCTTTTATCGGATCTATGTTCAACTTGACGGGACAGCTGGGAAAGAGCAATTACTGGAACGTTTAATTCCTTTGCAAGTGCCTTTAAAGAACGGGATATTTCAGAAACTTCCTGTTGTCTACTCTCTGTTCTTCTAATTCCTCTCATAAGCTGAAGATAGTCAACAACTATTAAATCAAGCCCCCTTTCACTTTGAAGTCTTCTCGCCTTTGCTCTCATCTCCAAGATGGAAATACCCGGAGTATCATCTATGTATATTGGGGCCTCCCTAATCTTTTCAGCAGAAATTAGTATCTTTTCTATCTCTTCGTCCTTTAACCAACCGGAACGAATTTTGTAAAGAGGAATTCCACAGTCTTGAGAAATAAGTCTTGTTACTATCTGTTCTTTTGACATTTCAAGGCTAAAGAAAGCAACAACCTTATTTTCCTTCACGGCAACATTGTAGGCTATAGAAAGAGAAAAAGCTGTCTTTCCCATAGACGGACGGGCAGCTAAGATAATAAGGTCGGAATTGTGAAACCCTGAAGTCATCTTATCAAGTTCAGAAAATCCTGAAGGGAGACCTGTTACCATCTCCCTTCGCATCGAGAGCTCTTCTATTTTTCTAATAATGTCAGGAATTATCTCTCCTACTGGAACTAATGTGTTTGTAATCCTCTCCTCAGAAAGGGAGAAAACTTTCTTCTCTACATCGTCTATAAGAGCGTCAGGGTCAGGTCTTTCTTCTATCTTTTCGTTTATATACTTTGCAACGTCAAGAATTTTCCTTAAAAGTGCCTTATCCTTTACTATCTTGCAGGCAGATTCAAACTTCTCAAAAGTATCAAGGGCAAATTCAATAACGTAACCAAGATGTTCTTCTCCTCCTACCTTTTCAAGAAGCCCTCTTTTTACAAGCTCATCTTTAAAAGAAATTTCGTTAAGTTGGGATTCTGTATACCCTTCAGCTACAAGGTCTCTTAAAAACTTAAAAAGATACTTATTCTGTTCTTTAAAAAAGTCTCCAGGCTGTAAAAGTTCTATTCCCCGAAATATGAAAGAAGGCTGAACTATCATAGAACCAAGAACCGAATACTCAGCTTCAAGATCAAAAAGTTTCATCTCTTAAGACCTCTTTCAGCTAATTCAACAGCTTTAAAGAGGGCTCTTGCTTTGTTTACTGTCTCTTTTGCTTCAAGGCGTGGATCAGAGTCCGCCACAATTCCTGCTCCAGCTTGAACGTAAACTTTATTTCTTCTGACAATAGCTGTCCTTATCGCTATTGCAGTATCTAAATTTCCATCAAAAGAAAAGTAGCCAACCGCTCCTGCATAAACTCCACGGTATGATGGCTCTATCTCATCTATTATTTCCATAGCCCTAACCTTTGGAGCCCCAGAAACCGTTCCAGCTGGAAAACAAGCCCTTAATACGTCAAATACGTCTTTGTCCTCTCTCAGTTTTCCAACAACATTTGAAACAATATGCATAACGTGGGAATATCTTTCAATTACCATTAAGTCTGTTACTTTAACGCTTCCAACCTCTGCTACTCTCCCAACATCGTTCCTTGCAAGGTCAACAAGCATTATATGTTCAGCCCTTTCTTTTTCGTCCGAAATTAGTTCTTTTTCCATTGCAAGGTCTTCTTCTTCCGTTTTTCCTCTGCGCCTTGTTCCAGCAATAGGACGAGTTTCAATTAAACCATTTTCAACCCTTACAAGAACTTCTGGAGATGCACCAACTATTTGAAAGTCATCATAGTCAAGATAGTACATGTATGGGGAGGGATTTATAAGTCTTAAAGCTCTATAAAGAACTATCGCATCTTGGTAAAACGGTTTCTCAAAACGACGGGAAAGAACAACCTGAATTATGTCACCGTTTCTTATATATTCCTTTGCCTTTTCTACAGCTTTTTTAAATTCCTCATCACTAAAGTTTACCTTCCAATCGCTGGTAACTTCTACATCTCTAACATCGCAATTAATAGTTTCTTCTCTTAACCTTTCCTCAATCTTATTAACTGTATTTAAAGCCTCTCTATATTCCCTCTCAACTTCTCCTTTCTCCTTTAAGACAAAGGATATTATCTTTACAGTTTGCTTGACATTGTCAAAAACAACTAAAGCTTTAGGTAGCGAAAAAACCATATCGTAAAGGTAAGAATCTTCCTTATTAGGATTTACATTAACCCTTGGTTCAAAAAATTTAACAACATCGTAAGCCATGTAGCCAAAAAACCCTCCCCACACTTTCGGGAGATCTTCACTCCTAAAAGCCTTTATGGAAGAAAAAACTTCTTTTAAAATAGACAGAGGGTCGTCTTCTACTGGCTTAATAGAAACTTTTCCAAGATAGTTTATTTCCGAGAAGTTTCCTTTTGACTTAACTGTAATTAGTTTTCCTATCCCTATTATTGAATACCTTCCCCACTTCTCACCGCCCTCAACGCTTTCAAGAAGCATATTTGCCCCTAAAGGACGGAGCTTTAAAAAGGCTGAAAGTGGTGTTTCCAAATCGGCAAAAACCTCTTTATAAATAGGAACTAAATTAAAACCATCTTCAAAAAGATTTCTAACTTTTTCTAACGTAAACATTTCATTTACCTCTTTTTCATTTCAAAGATTAATGTTAAATTCTAACACCAAAAGAACTTCTAGGAGAAAAACTATGAAGGTGAGTGATTTTGACTATGAACTCCCCAAAGAGCTAATAGCAGAGTTTCCGGTAGAACCAAGAGACTCATCAAGACTAATGGTTTTAGATAGAAGAACAGGAAAAATAGAACATAGGATTTTTAGAGAAATAGTAGACTACCTAAAAGAAGGAGATGTTCTTGTCATAAACGATACAAAAGTAATACCAGCAAGGCTTTTTGGGAAACTCCCTACAGGTGGAAAGGTTGAAGTTCTCCTAGTTAGACAGGTAGAATTAAGCGTTTGGGAAGTAATGGCAAAACCTGCAAGAAAGTTAAAAGAGGGAAAAGAGATCATATTTGACGAAGAGCTAAAAGCAGAAGTTGTTGAATATGTTGGAGAAGGGAAAAGACTTTTAAAGTTCTCGTTAAAAGGAAACAGAGATTTTATGGAAAAACTTGACGAAATAGGTCATATTCCACTTCCCCCTTACATAGAAAGAGAAGAAAATCCTTTAGATAAGGAAAGGTATCAAACCGTTTTTGCAAGAAAAGCTGGAGCAGTAGCAGCCCCAACCGCTGGACTACATTTTACTGATAGACTGCTAAAAGAGTTAAAGAACACAGGGGTTATAATAAAAAACGTTACCTTACACGTAGGACCAGGAACTTTTAAGCCTGTAAAAGTTGAAAATGTGGAAGAACACAAGATGGACTATGAAACTTACTTTGTCCCAGAAGATACTGCAAACGAAATAAACAAAGCAAAAGAAGAAGGAAGAAGGATAATAGCCGTTGGAACAACTGTCGTTAGAACTCTTGAAAGTGCAGTAGACGAAAATGGGAAGGTAATTGCCGGTGAAGGTTCTACAAACCTTTTTATTTATCCAGGTTTTAAATTTAAGGTGATTGATGCACTTATTACCAACTTTCACCTTCCACGTTCAACCCTTTTAATGTTAGTCAGCGCTTTTGCAGGAAGAGAGAGGATCTTAGATGCGTATAGAGAAGCTGTTTCTAAAGGTTATCGTTTTTATAGCTACGGCGACGCTATGTTTATCGTTTAGGTCGCTTGGTGCCGAATGGGACTTTAACAATGAAGTTTTAAGGTACAAAATTTACTGGACATTTTTTCACGTAGCGAATTCTGAGTCAAAAATCTCAAAAATAGATAATGATAAATACTTAATAGTTGGGAAGCTAAGTACTTCTGGTGTAGCTAAATGGTTTAAGAGTTTAGAGGACAAAGGTTATTCAGTCTGGAACCTAAAAACTTTGACTCCTGAGAAGACCTATATAACTCAAAGAGAAGGAAACTATGCAGTAGAACGTATCTATATCTATGATTTAGAAGAGGGAAAAGTTAACTACACAAAAAGATACTTAAAAACAGGAAAAGAAAAAGTAAGGGTTATTGATATTCCAGAAATACCTTTTCAAGATTTCATAACTGCTATTTTTTACTTGAGAAAATTTGGAAAGTTTGTAGTCGACAAAGAAACCTCTTTTACTTTTTTTGACGGTAAAAAGTTTGAAACTCTGAAATTTAAAGTTGTGAAAAAGGAAAAAATATCAACTCCCATTGGAGAAGTAGAGGCTTTTAAAGTTATTCCCTCTAAGAACTTTTCTCCAGAAGGTTCTTTTCAAAGGACAGGAAGGGCTACTTTTTGGTTTTCAACCGATGAAAGACATATACCTTTAAAAGTTATAGCAGACGTTAAGATAGGAAGCGTAAAGGCGGTTATAGAGTCTATAGAATAACTAAGGAGGACAAAGATGTTTAACCCAAAAACCCCTCTCCTTGCTGTAGACGGAATAATAAATGTTCAAGATGATAACGGAAAGTTCATAGGAATAGTTCTAATAGAAAGAAAATATCCCCCAACTGGACTTGCACTTCCAGGAGGTTTTGTAGAAGTTGGAGAAACGGTAGAAAGGGCTGTTGTAAGGGAAATGAAAGAGGAAACGGGACTGGATGTAGTTATTTTAAGGCAGTTTAGAGTCTATTCCGATCCAGAAAGAGACCCAAGAAGGCACACCGTTTCTGTTGTGTTTGAGTGTGTAGCAAGAGGAATGCCAAAAGGAGGAGACGACGCGAAGAAAGCCAAAGTTTTCCCTTACGAAGAAATTCCTTTTGACAAACTTGTTTTTGACCACGCAAAGATATTAAAAGACTACTTAAACGAAAAGCCAATTTTTAAGAATTTTAACCTTTAATTAAGAAAGTCAAAAAGAAAAGTAGAGGAGAAAACAAAAGAGGAAAACACTCTATTTATTCTCCTTACCTTTCATAACTTCAAGAACGTAGTAAGTTGCCATAAATTCGAGTGACCAAACAAAAAGGGCAGGAATCGCCGAACCTAAAAAGAAAGCCTTTACAATTGGTGCCACAGACACAAAAGTTATGATGTTTAACTCAAAAAGAAGATTTAGCGCTAAAATGAGAAAGAAAGCTAAGAAGAAGGAGAACTTAAACGGTTCTAGGTAGCTTTTCCACATAAACACCAATGCCCGTAAGGAATACTCATTCACGTTTTCAGCCGAAACTCCTGCCTTTTGACATATCTTCTCTTTCTCTACTTCTTCTTCCCTCTTATCAATAATAGCCTTTGCAACTTCAATAATTCCACTATAACCAAAAATTAATCTATTTGCAAAAAGCCAAAAACCGAAAAGTCCAAGAATGAAAGCAAAAGTTTCTGGATTCCAGAAAACGGTTTCAGTTAGAGACACAACTCCAAGAACTGTAAAGGCTACTAAACAAGCTAAGCCTAAAAGGACACTCCACCATAGGATTTTTTCTTTCATTACTTACTATCCTCCTTAACGTTATCTACTCCCATTTTAAACGGATGGGCAACAGTGTAAATGTCTTTTGAAAGAGGGTGAATATAAGAAAAGGTTGCAAGAACTACGTCACCAAGTTTTAGTTTTTCCGTTCCTTTTTTAAGATTTAGAACAACGGAAGTTACTACTCCTGGAGGTAGTGTAATGCTCGCAGGAATGTGGGAAACAACGTAACCTTTTTCTTTTGACTCCTTTCCAGGTGTAAACACGAAAGACTCCTCAACTATAGTTATAGGAGTTCCTCCAGGATTTAGTATTGAGTAAATAATAGAGTGGCTTTCTTTGTCATACCTTGCATCTATCACGATTGGAGATGCCGGAATGGACGCAACAATTTTGGCTACGTTCCTTCCTGTAAAGAAACTGCCTATACTCCAGCCAAGAACTAACGCTAAAGCTGTTGAGAGTAGAACTATCAGTGCTGGTCTTCTCATCTTTCCTCCTCCAAAGTTTTAATTAACTGATATATTAATTTAGTTTTTATAAAACAAAAAGTCAATAAATCTAAAAAAATATTTTATGGTATAGTTAAAAAAATTTTCTTTACAGGGGATAAGATGGCGTTTAAAGTTGTCATACTAGCAGCTGGTAAAGGTACTCGTTTTAAGTCAGACCTACCAAAAGTTCTCCATAAAATTCTTGGAAAACCAATGCTTTGGTACGTTGTGAAAGCTGCTAAAGAGTCGGGCGCAAAGGAAGTAATTGTAGTCGTAGGACATAAAAAAGAACTGGTAGAAGACTTTCTAAAGAAAGAATTTCCCGATGTGAAAACTGTCTATCAAGAAGAACAACTTGGAACTGGACACGCCGTTATGTGTGCAGAAAAGCTTTTAGAAAACTTTAGCGGAAAGGTTGTTGTTCTAAACGGAGACACACCATTGGTAGAACCTGACGAAATAAAGAAGCTTGCAAGCAGTGATGGAGACTTAGCAGTTTTAACTACCTTTTTAGACGATCCAACAGGATACGGAAGAATCGTAAGAGAAGGGGACGAAGTTCTAAAAATCGTAGAAGAAAAAGATGCAAACGATTTTGAGAGGAAAATAAAAGAGGTAAATACTGGCATCTACGCTTTCAGTTCCCAGAAACTTCTAGAAGCTTTGAAAAAGTTAGACAATAACAACGCCCAAAATGAATACTATTTAACCGATACCGTAAAGATTTTTAAAGAAAAAAATTGGAAAGTTGTTTCCGTTTTGGCAAAAGATTCAAGAAATGTTATCGGAATTAACAATAGATTTGAACTTTCAAAAGCAGAAAAAATTTTAAAAGATAAAATCATTAAGGAACTTCAACTTTCCGGAGTAACCATTCACAATCCTGAAACTGCTTATATAGAACCGGAAGTTGAGATAGGAGAAGATACAGAAATCTTTGCACCGGTTTACATAAAGGGAAAGACAAAGATTGGAAAAGGTTGTTATATTGGGGCTTATTCTGAAATAAGGAATTCTACTTTGAAAGACTTTGTAAAGGTTGAAAACCATTCTTGGATAGATGGAGCAACTCTTGAAAGTGAAACTTCTGTTGGACCTTTTGCAAAGCTTAGACCTAATACCTATCTAGAAGAAGGTGCAAAGGTAGGAACATTTGTTGAAACAAAGAACGCTTATCTTAGAAAAGGAGTAAAAGCAAATCACCTTTCCTACCTTGGAGACTGCGAAATCGGAGAAAATACGAACATCGGGGCAGGAACGATAACTTGCAATTACGATGGCTTTAACAAGTGGAGAACAAAAATTGGCAAAAACGTTTTCGTCGGAAGTAATACTTTATTTATTGCACCGGTTGAGGTTGGTGATAACTCAATTACCGCCGCTGGTTCGGTAATTACTCAAAATGTTCCAGAAAACACCTTAGCAGTTGCAAGGGCAAAACAGGTAAACCTTGTAGGAAAAGCTGAAAAAATTAGAGAAAGAGCAAGGAGAAAGAAGGATGAACATTCTCCAAAAAATAGTTGAATACAAGAAAATAGAGGTAGAAGAACAGAAAAAGAAGTTTAACCTTTCTGTTTTAAGGGAAGAAGCTGAAAGGCTAAAGACTCCTTACGACTTTAAAGAGGCTTTATCAAAAGAGGGAATAAACATAATCGCCGAGGTTAAAAAGGCTTCCCCTTCTAAAGGAGTAATTAGAGAAGATTTTGACCCTGTTGAATTAGCAAAAGCCTACGAAAGAGGAGGGGCAAGGGCTATTTCCGTTTTAACAGACAAAGAGTTTTTCCAAGGTTCTCCTTTTTACCTAAGGCAGGTAGCTGAGACGGTAAAACTTCCAGTTTTAAGGAAGGATTTCATAATTGATGAGTTTCAGATTTATGGTGCAAAGGCACTTGGCGCCTCTTCTTTCCTTTTAATAGTAGCAATACTTTCTGAAAGCCAACTAAAAGACTTTATCGAACTTGGAAGAAGTCTTGGAATGGAACCTCTTGTTGAAACTCATGACGAAAGGGAGGTGGAAATAGCCTTAGAGTGCGGAGCAGAAATAGTCGGAGTAAACAATAGAGACCTAAAAACTTTTACAGTTTCCCTTGATACTACTTTAAGACTTTTACCACTAATCAAGGAAGATAACAAAATTGCCGTTTCTGAAAGTGGTATAAAGGGAAAAGATGATATTCTTAAACTTAAGGAAAAAGGAGTCAACGCATTTTTAATAGGAGAAACACTAATGAGAAGTGAAAATCCGGAGGAGGTTTTAAGAAGTTGGGTTTCTTAAGATTTTTTCTATTCATTTCTCTTTTCATCTTTTCCCAGAGTGCCTTTGCTGATTGGTACATTCTAATTCCTAAAAAACTCCCTAAGGAGAGACCTACTCCGAAAGAGCTGCCATTACCTAAGATCGGAGAAACAAAGAAAATAGAAGCGAAACCTTACAAAGTAGAAGTTAAAAAGATTTTATCTCCCGAATTTTCTATTCAAACAGAAGGGTTAAAGAAAATCACAAGAAAAGACCTTGAAGGGAAAAAGGTTGTTTTAGTTTTTATAGACAAACTCTATTCGCCTTCTTCAGAAGCTATAGTTGATGTATTAGAAAAACTTGCAAGAAAGAGAAAAGATACAAAAATAGTTGCTATAGATGTCAACGACGCAGATTTTCCTCTGCTAAAAAAATACAAAAAGGACATGAACATAAAAAAAGTAATCCTTACAGCTGACAGCTTCGTTTTCTTACAGTTTAAAAAGAAAGTTAAAGATCTAAAAGTTCCTTCCGTTGTAATAATAGACAAGTACGGATTTATTAGGTTCTTTGCTAACGGAGTAGATTCCAAAGAGATAAATAAATTTTCAAGTGAACTAGAGAAAATACTTAACAGCCTAAAATAGAAAGCGGCGGAAGAACCGCCAAATTATATAGCTTTTACAACCTTTCCAGCTTTTAGACACTTTGTGCAAACCCAGATTCTCTTCTTTTCACCGTTAACCAAAGCCCTAACTTTTTGAAGGTTAGCCCTTTGCTTCTTGCTTGTAACTCTGTGGGAGTGGCTCACATTGTTTATAAAGATTGTAGTCTTTCCGCAAATTGCACACTTAGCCATTTCTTAACCTCCTTAACGAAAATGCACTGGCAAATTTATCATTAAGAATTAAAACTTTCAAGCTGTTTAAGTGTCCGGTTTAGCTTCTCAAATACTTCCTTTTGTTCCTCAAGTTCTTGCTTTGTCTTTTCAACAACTTCCTTTGGAGCCTTCTTTAAGAAGTTCTCGTTAGAAAGTTTCTTAGAAAGCTTTCCTATTTCCTTCTCAAGCTTTTGAAGTTTCTTGGATATTCTCTCAATTTCTGCTTCCACATCTATAAGTTCTCCAACTTTTACATAAACTTCTAAGTTTGGCAGGAAGAAGGAAATACACTGAGATGGCGCTTCAGAGACTTTAGAAATCTCAGACACCTTTGCAAGTTGTTTTATCGAAGGAACCATTTTATCTATGGTCTCAAGAAGCTTTTCATCGGTACTTTTTACCAACACTTCAACAAGGGTTGAAGGAGGAATGTTAAGTTCGGCTTTTACGTTTCTTATCCCTCTAATTACCTCTTTAACGATTTCCACTCTTTCCTTGTCCTCTTCAAAGTTGTACTCCGGAGAAGGCCACTTAGCGATAACTATAGATTCTGCATCTTTATTTGGTAGTTTTTGATAAATCTCCTCTGTTAAGAAAGGCATTATTGGATGAAGAAGTTTCATAGTATCTCTTAAAACTGTTATTAAAACGAAAACAGCTGTTCTCTTTTCTTCTTCCGTTCCTTTGTAAATTCTCTGTTTTGAAAACTCCAAGTACCAGTCCGCAAACTCGTTCCAGATAAACTGGTAAATAGCCTTTGCTGCATCGTTAAAACGATAGTTTTCGAGTTCCCTCTCTACGCTTTTTGTGGTTTCAGAAAGTTTTGTAAGTATCCATCTGTCCTCTGGAGCGTAAGATAGAGAACCTTCAAGGTTTACATTTTCAAGTGCAGAGAAGATAAATCTCGCAATGTTCCAAATCTTGTTTGCAAAGTGTTTATAACCTTCGATTATCTTCTTTGAAAGCCTTATATCTCTTCCTTGCGCAGCCAAAGCACAAAGAGTAAACCTTAAAGTGTCTGTTCCAAATTCCTCTATTACTTCAAGTGGGTCAATAACGTTTCCTTTTGTTTTACTCATCTTATGACCGTGTTCGTCCCTAACGAGGGCGTGAACGTAAACATCGCTAAAAGGTTTCTCTTTCATAAAGTGGTATCCCATCATCATCATACGGGATACCCAGAAGAAGATAATGTCAAAACCGGTAACAAGAAGGTCTGTTGGATAAAACGCCTTTAAGTCATCAGTATCTTCTGGCCATCCTAAAGTTCCAAAAGGCCAAAGTGCAGAACTAAACCAAGTATCAAGAACATCTTCATCTTGGTAGATATTTTCACTCTTACATTTTTCACACACCTTTGGTGTTTCTTCAGAAACTGTTACGTGTCCACAATCTCTACAGTACCAAGCAGGAATTCTATGTCCCCACCAGATTTGTCTTGAAATACACCAGTCTTTTATGTTGTACATCCAGTCAAAGAAAGTGTTTTCCCACTGCTTCGGAATAAAGCGAATTTCTCCACTCTTTACAGCTTCTATTGCTTTTTCTGCTAAAGGCTTTGTCTTCACAAACCATTGGTCGGAAAGGAATGGCTCAACAACTGTTTTACATCTATAACAGTGTCCAACAGCGTGCTTTATAGGTTCTTCCTTCTCTAAAAGCCCTTCCTCTTTTAACATTGAAACAATTGCTTTCCTTACTTCATATCTATCAAGCCCCTTAAACGGTTCTACTGTAATCTTCGCAAGATCGTCCATTACCTGAATTAAAGGTAGATTATGCCTCTGCCCTACTTCAAAGTCGTTAAAGTCGTGAGCTGGTGTTATCTTTACGGCTCCCGTTCCAAACTCTGGATCAACATACTCATCGGCAATTATTGGAATTTCCCTATTAACTATTGGAAGTCTTACCTTTTTACCAATGAGATCTTTATACCTTTCATCGTTTGGATTTACAGCAACCGCAACGTCTCCAAGCATAGTTTCTGGTCTTGTTGTAGCAACTGTTATAAAGCCACTTCCATCAACCAAAGGATACTTCATGTACCATAGCATTCCCTTTTCTTCTTCGTGTTCGACTTCAAGGTCTGAAAGTGCAGTGTGACATCTTGGACACCAGTTTATAAGCCTTTTCCCTTTATAAATAAGGCCTTCCTTATAAAGAGTTACAAAAGCCCTTCTTACAGCCTTTGAAAAACCTTCATCCATAGTAAAGCGAGCTCTATCCCAGTCACAAGAAGTTCCAAGTTTTTTAAGCTGGTTAATAATTCTGTTTCCGTACTGTTCTTTCCACTTCCAAACTCTTTCTAAGAACTTCTCTCTACCTATATCGTGACGAGTAAGACCTTCACCTGCAAGTTGCTTTTCAACAACCCATTGTGTAGCAATACCGGCGTGGTCTGTTCCAGGAATCCAACAGACTTCAAATCCTTTCATTCTTTTATAGCGACAGATTATGTCTTGCAAGGTTGAGTTAAGAGCGTGCCCAATGTGAAGAGCTCCAGTAACGTTTGGAGGAGGAAGAACAACGCTAAACTTTTTCTTCTCTCCACTTAAAACTTTCTTCTCATCCGCATGAAAGTATCCTTTCTCAAGCCAAAAGTTGTACCATTTATCCTCAAAAAGGGAAGGATTATAGGTATTGCTAAGCATTTCATCCTCCAAGACATTCTAATTTCCAACGGTTAATTTTACCTTTTCCTTCTTTTCCTTGCCAACAAAAATTAAAAGGATAAATTTAGAGTTGAATTTTTGCGCCCGTAGCTCAACTGGATAGAGCGTGGGACTACGGATCCCAAGGTTGCAGGTTCGACTCCTGCCGGGCGCGCCATTCTTTCAATAACCCCCAAAATTAAAGAAATGGAAAAACCAAATTTTGTATCTTAGTCGTTTTCATAAGAATAAAAATGAATCTTAATAGTTAACAATACCTTCTTATTCCTAAAACTAAGGATATTATTGCCATGGACATTCTGTTTCTTCTTGAAGCAGTAAAGGAAGCTAAGAAAGCCTTTAACCTCGGTGAAGTTCCTATAGGTGCTGTTGTTGTGAAGGATAACAAAGTAGTTGCAAGAGGATTTAATCAAAAAGAGTTTCTGCAAGACCCCACAGCCCACGCAGAAATAATCGCCATAAAAAAAGCTTCTTTAAAACTTGGTTCTTGGAGACTTAACGATTGCACTCTTTACTCAACAGTAGAACCTTGTGTGATGTGCTGTGGTGCTATAATCCAATCTAGAATTAAAAAGGTTGTTTATGCAATTCCTGACCCAAAGTTTGGAGGGATTGAGAGTCTTTTTAAAATCTTTGAGAACGAAAAAATAAACCACAGACCAATAGTAGAGAAAATTTACATAAAAGAAGCCGAGGATTTGCTGAAAGAATTTTTTAAGATTTTAAGAAAAAAGTAAACTTCTATTAAGGAGAGTTCATATGCAAGAAGAAAGGAAGAAAGTTTTAGAAGATGCGCTAAAGAGAATTAAGAAAGAATTTGGTGAAGGCGCTGTTATGTTCCTTGGCGAAAAGCCGGTAGAAGAAGTTTCAACCATAAGCACCGGTTCAATCTCAATAGACAGAGCAACCGGTATCGGTGGAATTCCAAGGGGAAGAATAACAGAAATTTTTGGTCCAGAATCTTCTGGTAAAACTACCTTAGCTTTACACGTAATCGCCAACGTTCAAAGGGAAGGTGGAGTTGCAGCGTTCATTGATGCTGAACATGCCCTTGATCCTGCTTACGCTAAAAAACTTGGAATTAACTTAGAAGAACTTTTGGTTTCTCAACCAGATAGCGGTGAGCAAGCTTTAGAGATTGCAGAAACTTTGGTAAGAAGTGGAGCTGTTGACGTTATAGTTGTAGACTCTGTTGCAGCGCTTGTACCTGAAGCTGAAATCAAGGGTGATATGGGAGATGCCCACGTTGGACTTCAAGCAAGATTAATGTCTCAAGCTCTAAGAAAGCTTACTGCTGCAACAAGCAGAAGCAACTGCGCTTTAATTTTTATTAACCAAG
>JBDOLX010000091.1:0-280 GCA_039832905.1 Desulfurobacteriaceae bacterium
CCTTTTTAACATCATTGGCAACTACGGCATCAAGCTTTTTGCTTTCTATCTTTTTTCTTGCATTTTCAACTAAATCCTTAGTTTCAGCAGCAAATCCTACGATAACCTGCCCATTTCTCCTGTTTCCAGAGACAATTTTAAGAATGTCTTCTGTTCTTTCAAGTTCTAAGATAAGTTTTTCTTTTGTTTTCTTTATCTTTTCTTTCTCAGGCTTCGCGGGTTTAAAGTCTCCTATCGCTGCTGCCGAGATATAAAGGTCTGCATCCTTAACTTCTTCCAT
>JBDOLX010000091.1:290-8169 GCA_039832905.1 Desulfurobacteriaceae bacterium
TTTACAGTTTCTATATCTATTCTTTTTACTTTGTAAGGAGTTCTAAGGTGAGTTTTCCCTGTTATTAAAACGACATCGGCTCCTAAACCTTTAAAGACTTTAGCAAGTGAAAAACCCATCTTTCCACTTGAAGGATTTGAAATGAACCTTACAGGGTCTATGTATTCTCTTGTAGCTCCTGCAGTGATAACAACTTTTCTACCTTCAAAAAGCTTTGGCAAGAACCAGTAAAAGACTGAATCCAGAATATCGTCAAGGTCTGCGAGTCTTCCTTTTCCTTTGTCCTTGCACGCTAGAAAACCTTCTTCCGGTTCAACTATTTCATAGCCAAGTTTTTTTAGTTTTTCTAAGTTTTCTTGGGTAGTAGGATTTTCGTACATTCTACTGTTCATTGCGGGACATACAATCCCTTTTCCAAAGCATAGGGCGAGCTCTGTAACAGGATTATCAGCAATTCCGTAGGCCATTTTTGCAATTGTGTTTGCAGTAGCTGGTGCTACCAAAAAAAGGTCTCCCCAACTTGCTAAAGAGGTGTGCTGAACAAAAGTTACCGTTTCATCAAGGTTGTCAAAATAGACAGGACTTCCAGAGAGGATTTGAAGAGTTAACTTTGGAACAAATTTTAATGCAGAGGGTGTTGTAGCTACTCTAACTTCTGCTCCCATTTTTTGAAGTTTCCTTAAAAGTTCAACCGACTTATAAGCTGCTATGCTTCCTGTAATTCCAAGAACAATTTTTTTACCTTCTATCATCTTTCTCCTTCTTTCCCATAGGTTTTAGTTTCATTTCTTGTCCCAAATAGAGGCTAAAGCCAAAGCTTGTTGTGTAGCTTGTAATTATCGCAGCTGTCATGGGAATTACAACATCTGCGTGAGTCATCTCAGTAATCATCACAATGGCAGCAAGAGGGGTTTTTGCTCCTGCAGCTAAGGCTGCTCCCATTCCAGCCAAAGTAAAAACAACAAGTTGGTCAGGGAAGAGGTATCCAAAAGCGTTCCCCACTGCTGCACCAATTAGAAGGTTAGGAAGAACCAATCCTCCCGGAACTCCAAAAGAGAGGGTTAAGCTTGTAACTAATATAACAATAACAACTACGAGAAAATCAACAAATATTGGAAAGGGAACTTGAGCAAGTTTAGAAAAGATTCCCATATGAGCTGGAGTAGATAGAAAGTCCAAGTCATTTGTAGCAATGTAAATAATTAAGAGAAAAGGAAGAGCCAATGCAGTTCCAATTAATGGTCTATATTGAGGTTCAAAATACTTTGAAGTGCAGGATGCTGTATGAAAAATGAAGGTATAAGCATACGTAATAAGACTAATTACTAACCCCATTAATACTATGTAAGGTATAGCTTCTAAACTCCACTTGGGATTTTGGAAAAGTTGAATGAAAGTGCTTTCTCCTCTGAAAAAAGAAAATGTCAGATAACTTACAATAGAAGCAATAATCATTGGAACAAAAGGACGATAGTCGAGGTTGTACATTTCCTCAAGTTCCATTGCAAATATAGCACTTCCCAAGGGTGCCTTTAGAAGGGCTCCTGTAAAAGCACCTCCTCCAATAAGTCCAAGAAGAGGTTTATATTTTTTACTAATCCCATAAACTTTTCCAAGCCATTCACCTATTGCTACTCCAATGAAAAAGGATGGACCTTCTCTACCTGCAATGAAACCTCCAGAGAGAACAAAAGTAGAGGTAATTAGTTTAAGTAGTACAGATCGTAGTGGAATATAAAATTTGGTTTTTAAGTGAAGTATAGAATAGCCAATTCCTGGACCACCAACTGCTGGATCTAAAGCAATAGCCTGTCCAACAATTACAGCAACGATAATAGGATAAAGAAAGAAAAGAGGAGGATTTGAGGATAGGAAGTTGTTTAGGTTAACAATTAGAACGTCCATTAAAGAGGCAACAGAACCTGTAGCAACTCCAACTGCAACAGCAAATGGAATCCATCTCCCGAAGAAGTGGGAGATGGAAGAAAGATCGAACCTATGAATGAGATTGGTTTTTGCACAACCCTTTAAGTATTCTTTGAAGTAGTAGAAGTTCCTTTTCAATCAATTACCATCTCCAAAAAGTTTCTCTTACCTTTCCAAAAAGTTTCTTGGCAAGCTCCAAAAGATTTCTAATTCTTGCTTCTGTTGGTGGGTGAGTGGAGAAAAGGGCAGCTATTGCGTCAGCCTTTAAAGGGTTAACTATAAAGAGGTGACTTGTTGATGGATTTACTTCAGCTTTAGCAATTTCTGGAGGAATTCTATTTGCATACTCCTCAAGCTTCTTTAAAGCGCTTGCAAGGGCTTCAGGTTTTCCGGAGATAATTCCGCCTGTTTCATCTGCTTTATACTCTCTTGACCTTGAAATAGCCATTTGAATTAGTGCTGCTGCGATTGGAGCTAAGATAACCATTAAAATTGCCCCAATAGTTTCAGCAAGACCGTTTCCTTCCTCTTCGTCTCTGCTACCTCCAAAGAGGAAGAACCACTGTGCCATGTTTGCCAAAGATGTAATTGCTCCTGCAATTGTTGCTGCTACTGCTTGAATAAGAGTATCTCTATTTTTAATGTGAGCAATTTCGTGTGCTAAAACCCCTTCAAGCTCATCTTGGTCAAGAAGTTCCACAATCTTAGGTGTAACAACTACAACTCCATTTTCTGGGTTTCTTCCTGTTGCAAAAGCGTTCGGAACGTCCATAGGAGCAACACCTATTTTTGGTTTTGGAATTCCTGCGTTCTTAGCGAGTCTTTCTACCATTTCGTGTAGAACTGGGGCTTCATCCTTTTCAAGAAGTCTTACTCCATACATAGAGAGAATAATCTTATCTGAAAAGTACCAGCTTCCAAAGTTCATAATGGCTGCCATGACAAGAGCTATAACCAGTCCTACGTTTCCACCTAGGAGTTTCCCGAACATGAGCAGGATTCCTGTAAGGAAACCTAAAAGGATAGTAGTTTTCAGCGTGTTCCAGTCCATAAAGTTCCTCCTCTTAAGAATTTTTTAAATTAAAATAAAAACAGCCCGAAAGCTTTGTCAATATTCACTTTCTCCCAAGTTTACCTAAAATCTTTGTTTTTCTTATCCGATAGTAGATGGCTCTTCCATGAGGACAAAACTCCCTATCTTTACATAAAAGATACCTGTTAAAAAGATCTTCTAAACAGTCAAAACTTAAAGGTTTAAATCCTGACTTTATTGCTCTCTTGCAAGCTAAGGAAGCTATCGACTCCAATTCTTCTCCTTTTTCCAATTTTTTTAAATCTTCTACTCTTAAGATTTCAGGAATAGCTTTTACTATAAGATTATTGCCCTCTTTTTCAAAAGAAGCTCCAAGTTTTAAAAGTTCATTTGCCAAATTTTCTTTTCTTTTTAAAACAACAGGAGGAACAAGTTTTCTAAGAGGAATTTTCTTTGAATAAAGAAGTTTTAAAATTTCTTCATAGTTTACCCTTTCATGAATTAGATGTTGGTCAAAGAAGTAGTAGTAGTCTTTGTCGTATCCGACAATCACAGTTCCATCAGTTCCAAGCAGTTTAATTGGTGAGTAATATTCAATTTTTTCATCTTCCCTAAAAACGAAAACTTTTGGAAGTGATATTTCAGATTTTAGACTTTCTTTTATTGTTTCAAAAATAGCTGTATCTTTTAAGATAACTTTATCCTTTGTAGGGCTAACGTTAACATCTACTAAGGATGGTTCCAATTCCAAAAATAGAATGTAGTTCTTTATCCTCAGCTCTTCCATTAATTTTTCAAACTCTTTTAGCTCCACAGGACGCCTATTTACAAAAATAAAAGAAACTTTTTTCCTTTCATTATCCTCCTCGTAAAATAGTTTGAAGTTTTTTCCTTCCAACTTTTTAAAACTTACAGTGTCCCCAAAAAGTTGTTTTATCCTTTCCGAAAAGGAAGAGGCAGGGAAAATCTCATCTTCAATCTTAAAAGAGATCTGAGGATTGCAGAGAGCAAAAGTTTTGGCGGTCTTTATAAGATCTTTTTTGCTTTTTTGTTTAAAGCCTTTCCTCCTTACCGGAACGTTAAAGTAAAGAGAGTTTACAGAAACACTCGTTCCTTTGGAAAAAGGAATTGGTGAAATGGATAAAACCTTTCCACCTTTTACTTCCAATTTCCCACCAATGTTTTCATACAAAAACCTTGTCTTTATAGTAAGGTGGCTAACTTGGGAAATTGCGTAAAGAGCTTCTCCTCTGAAACCGTAAGTTCCTATTCTTTCAAGATCACTTAAAGAGTTTATTTTACTTGTAGCAAACCTTTCAACGGCTAAAGGAAGATCCTGATAGGAAATGCCTACTCCATTGTCAACAACTTTAAAGTTAAAAGCATCATCAATGTTAATCCTTATTTCTGTAGCTTCAGCATCAATGGAGTTCTCTATAAGCTCTTTAAGAACGTTTGATGGAGAAGAAGCTATCTGACCTGAAGCTATTTTGGAAACTATTTCCCTTGGTAGCTTTTTTATCATGAAAGATGTCCCTAAATTAAAGCAAGAAGGTATTGTTTGGGAATTTTACATTTCCTTCAAGTAGTTAGCAATCTTTAAAAACTTTTTTAGTTGACTTAAAACAACGTTTGACATAATTTAAATAGTAGAGGATAGAAAAAGAGAAGGAGGGAGAAATGATCATCAGGAAGGAGCACGCGCTTGCCCTTTTAAGAGTTCGTGAAGGAGAAAAAGTAAACGAAAGGGTATGCCAACTAATGAACGCCCAAGAAGAGGCTCCTTTCATAGAGCTTGAAAGAATGAACCTTTTAAGGATGGAAAGACCTTTAGAGTACTCTCTAACTTACTGGGGAAGAGCGTTAGCAAACATAATCGAAGAGATGGTTTCTAAAGGTCTTATTAAGCATCCTAAAGATTGGGATGAAGAGTTTAGGTGGCTTGGTTCTGAAGTAATTATGATGATTGAAACCGCTATTCTTAATGATGATATTCCAGGACCTCTTACAGAAAAAGAGCTTGAGAAGAGAGGGTTCATAGAAGAAAGAAAAGTAGAAAAGAAGGGAACATTCAAGGTGGTAAATAAATTTGCTAAGGATGTTTATGAAATCTTTAACAACGCTCATCCAAGACTGTTAATCGATAGAGAGCTTTACCAGTACATTAAGGATATGCCAGAAGGTCCAGCAGAATCTTCTAAGCTTCCCGCAGGTGGAAGATTCCCAATACTCCTTGGAGCGATGAGACTAATTGCATTTTCTGTTCCAACTTCAGACGTATACTCTCTAACAGCTCTTGGAAAAGAAATCAAAAAGGTTTGTGAAACCATAGCTCCAAGCCTTGAAACAGTAATTTCTGAAGACATAATGGATAGTTTAGTAAGGGCTGTATACGACGGATTTGAAGCAATAACTGATGAAGAAAAAGAAACCCTCTTTGCTTTAGCTTTAATAGATGAAGAAGGAAATCCACTTCCAGCGGGTGAACACCTAATAGAAGCTTATAGAATCTGGAAAGAAAGAAGCTTTAAGCCTGTTAAGTCCATAAACGTTGAAATCCTTGATGCCGAACTCTTAAAGGCTATTCAAGAGGTATGGAAACACCACGAAAATGATCCAAACGTTCTTCCAACAGTGGACGAGCTCGTTCACTACATGTTCTACAAACCTGTTAAAGAGTACAAGCATCTTATGGAACACTACGGTAGAAGACTCTATCAAGACCTTGGATATCAGAAGAAAGAAGAAATTAAGAGGAAATTTAGTGAAGTTAAAACTGTCGAAGAGCTATTTAAGAGCTTCTATGAAAAAGGAAACAAATGGTATGAAAAGATGTACGACATCGTTCAAGAATCACTCTATACTCTGGAATCCTTTAACTTAATCCACGCAGAAGAGAAGGATGGAAAAAAGGTTCACTACCTCACAGATTACGGAAAGAAAGTTCTTGAAGATATGGAAAAGAGAGGAATTAGGGAAATTCCAGCTGTTGCAGTTAAGGCAATCACTATTACAAACAAGGAGTTTGCTTCTCCAAACGTTGAGTGGTTCAAGAAAGGAGTTGAAGCTCAGCTTATAGGTGGTGGTGAACCAACAGAAGCTGGAAAGATGTACGCGGAAATGGCATACCAAATTAGAAGGCTTCCACACATTACAAGGTTTGAACTACAAGTTCTCCACAAGATTCCAGAAAAAGGTTTCTTTGTAAAAGATGTTTACGAGCTCTTTGACGAAACTTGGAAAGAAGAAGTTGAATATGCTCTAAACAAGCTTGAAGCTCGTGGATACATTGACATTCTCCAAAACGAGGCAATAGTTCTTACAGAAGCTGGAAAACTTGTAAAACGTGCCCTTTCCGGAACTCCAGAAGGATTTGCAAACCCAATCACACCTTTAGCAGTAAGGGTTCTCGAAGCCCTTAAGAAAGTAGGAACGCTTTACGTTAAAGAGAAGAAAATTAGAGTGTTACCTAAGAACATTAAAGAAGCTATTAAAATCTCCGGTCTTGACCCTGAAACTTTTGAAAAGGAACTTATTGTTCTTAGAGCGTCCAACTTGGTTGGTAAGAATAGCGTTAACGAGGCAGGTCTTTTAATCCTTGAAGCCTTAGAGAAGTTAAATTAAAGAAACTCGGCGGGGGCTTTGCCCCCTTTCTATCCTTTTAAGTTATATATAGGTTTAATAAACCTTTCTACCTCAACTGTATTTGGTAAAAACTCCAAAATTTCATTAGGATCTTTATAAGCAAAAGGAGCTTCATCAAGAGTGTCTTTGCTAACTGTTGTAGAGAAAACCCCCGCTTTTTCAACTGCTTTCTTGAAATCACTTACAGAAAACATCTCCTTAGCTTTTCTTCTACTTAACTTCCTTCCAGCACCGTGAGGAGCAGAAAAGTTTAAGCTTCTTATTCCTTTTCCTCTTCCAATGATTAATCCAGTAGTTAAGTTAAAAGGAATAACTACTCTTTCATCTTTATGAGCAGAAATTGCTCCTTTTCTAACACACATGTCCCTATCTAGGTCAATATAGTTGTGAACACTCTTTATTAACTTGCCTTCGTCAAACTCTTGTTTAAAGAATTCTTCAACTATTAGTTTTAAGATCATTCTTCTATTAAGATCTGCATACTTTTGGGCTAACTTCATAGCTCTTAGATATTCTCTACCTCCTTTATTAAGAGGTAGGAAAGCTAAATCGTTTGGTATCTCTGGATAACGTTTTTTTGTATATTCTTTAGCTTTTCTTTGAAAATGGTTACAAACCCTTAGGCCTAAGTTTCTCGAACCTGAATGAACAGTAAGGAAAAGTTCTCCTGAATCCTTGTCGTATCCCAACTCTAAAAAGTGATTACCACTTCCAAGAGTTCCAACTTGTAGTATTGGATCTTGAAGGTTAATTTTATAAGTATTGATAAGAAGTGACTTTATCTCAGAAAGAAGTTCTTTATCCTCTTTAGAAAGAGGAAGTTTTTTTGCGTTTGATTTTGTTCTTGAAGTTAGTCCTATTGGAATTCTGCCTTTTACAAAAGCGTCAAACTTTCGTAAATCCAAACTTTCCTTTGGAACTTCTTTGTCTACTTTAATTCCAAGAGGGTAAGTATATACGCCACAACCTATATCAACACCAACAATGTTTGGAATTACAACGTCGTCAAAGTATCCTGTAAAACCTATAACACATCCTTTTCCTGCATGGCAGTCAGGCATTATCACAATTTTGTCTCTAAAGAAAGGTAAATCCTTTATTCTTTCTATCTGCGCTCTAACTTCAGGTTCAATTTCTTTAGCATAAATGTATATGGGAACTCTTCCTTCTATTACTGTTGGGTTCACTTCTTTCCTCCTCAAAGTAGACTTGAAATTTTTACAAATTTTTTACATAATTTTTGCAACCAAAATTAGGGTTGATTATTAGAGTTTT
>JBDOLX010000092.1 GCA_039832905.1 Desulfurobacteriaceae bacterium
GACTCCGTTAAGGTATATCTCTTCCATTTTCATACGGGGTTTGGTGTGTCCAACGTTTAAAAAAGCTCCTGAGGAACACATTGCACCGAAAGTTCCTGTTGTAACTACATCAACTTCTTCTGCTGCTTTTACAACACCCAGCTCTTCGACAATTTCTATCATCTCTTCAGCAGTAACAACTACTGCTTCTCCTTTTCTTATCTTCTCGTTTATCTCTTCGTACGTTTTTACCACCTTGAGCTGTTGTTTCATTTACCTTCCTCTCAAAAAGGAGTTTCTAATCTTATACTTTAGGGAATATATAAGTTTTTTAAACTATTGGTAGTTTTTTCATCAGTTGTTTCTGCAATCAGGTCAACATTACTTGCCAAACCGGTAATTTTTGCTTTAACTATGGAACCGGGTTTAAAGTTCCCTTTTAGGAATACCAAGCCATCTATTTCATATGCGTTTCTATAACTTCTTGCTTCCATAAATCCAGGCATTTCGTGAGATGCTGTATCAACGATTAGTTCAAATTCCTTTCCAACAAGCTCTAAGTGCTTCTTTTCGTAGATGGAATATTGAACTTCTTCTATGAGGTTTAGTCTAGATTCTTTTACTTCTTCCTCTAAATCTCCAAGAGGATAGGCAGCTGTTCCTTCTTCCCTTGAATACTTAAAGAAACCTGCCCAGTCAAACTGAACATCTTTGATAAAGGAGAGGAGTTCTTCAAACTCCCTTTCTCCTTCTGTTGGAAATCCAACTATAAAGGTCGTTCTTATCGTCACATCCTTTATCCTTTTCCTAAGTTTATCGATAAGTTCTTCAACACCTTTCCTTGTATATTTCCTACCCATTGAAGCCAAAACTTTGTTGTTTATATGTTGAAAAGGAACATCAAAGTACTTAAGTACTTTTTCGGAATTTGCGACAAAATCTATTAGCGAATCAGAAATGTGGGTTGGATATGTGTACATAAGTCTTATCCACTCTATACCTTCAACCTTTTCAAGTTCTTCGAGAAGTTTAAGGAGTCCTTCCTTATCTCCTTTGTCATAAAGATAAGCTGTTGTATCCTGTGCTATAACGTAAAGTTCTTTGACTCCTTGATCGGAAAGTTTTTTTGCTTCTTCTACTAGTTCCTCTATCGGACGGCTTTTGAGATTTCCTCTTATTATCGGTATGGCACAGTAACTACAGTTGTTTGAACAACCTTCTGAAATTTTCAGGTAGGCAATATGAGGGGGAGTTGTTATCTGTCTTAGTAGATAAGGTTTCTGAACTGCAATTTTTTGGTTAAGAATCTTCTCAGCTACCTTCGTTATTTCGTCAACTCCTATGAAAATATCAACCTCTGGAAGTTCTTTTTTAAGTTCTTCTTTGTATCTTTGATAAAGACATCCTGCGACTACTACTTTCTTTTCAGGATTTTCGTTCTTTTCTTCTATAGCGTTAAGGATTTCATCTATTGATTCTTCCTTAGCAGGCTGAATGAATCCACATGTGTTTACAATGATTATGTCAGCGTCTTTTAAGTTATCAACAAATACGACCTTTCCAGTTGCCTTTAAAAGACCGAGCATCACTTCTGTGTCAACTTGGTTTTTGGGACATCCAAGACTTATTACAGCAACTTTTTTCATTTTACTCCCTGTAAAACCTTTATCTTTTTCTCTTTAACAATCTTACCAACAATAGTAGCATGGATTACACCTTTTTCTCTAAGCTTTCTCAGGAGTTTTTCACTTTTTTCTTCTGGGACGGAGATTAGAAGGCCTCCTGAAGTCTGAGGGTCGAATAGTAGTGCTCTTGTATCTTCATCTACTAGGCTGTCAAATTCAACAAAATCTTTTACGTAGTCCATATTCTCGTAAGTTGCTGCTGGTAAGAGTCCCATTGAAGCATACTCTCTTGCTCCTTTAAGAAAAGAAAAGTTGTTAATGAAAATTTCAGCTCCAACATTACTGTGCTTAACCATTTCAAAAAGATGTCCCAAAAATCCGAAACCAGTTATATCGGTACAGGCGTTTACACCAACTTCTACCATAACTTCCGAAGGAGTTTTGTTTAGTGTTGTCATGACTTTCGAGACTTCCTCTACTTCCTTTTGGGATGCCAAATCTGCTTTTATTGCTGTTGTTAGGGCGCCGATTCCCAAAGGTTTTGTATAAATGAGAACATCTCCCGGTTTTGCCGTTGAGTTCTTGACAATTTTCTTTGGGTGAACAGTTCCTATAACGCTTAGTCCGTACTTGGTTTCAAGGTCATCGACGGTGTGTCCACCGATAAGGGAAACTCCAGCTTCTTTTAGTTTTGAGGCTCCTCCTTCAAGGATTTTTGGAAGATACTCTATTGGAACTTTGCAACTTGCAAACATTACAAGGTTTATTGCTGCTATTGGCTTTCCTCCCATTGCGTAAACGTCAGAAAGGGCGTTTGCAACGGCAGTTTGACCGAAAATAAATGGGTCATCTACTACAGGAGTAATAAAATCTGCCGTCAGCACTAAAGCCAGATTGTCAGAAATTTTATAAACTCCTGCATCTTCTGCAGTTTCTATTCCTACCAAAACGTTTTCGTCGATTGGGAACTGTAAATTCTTTAATATCTCTGATAGCCCGACCGGGCTTAATTTTGCTCCTCAGCCAGAGGCTCTAACTGTGGTTGTAAGCTTAAATTTCTCCATTTTCTCTCCTTTGGTTTGGAAATTACATATATTTTACTTTTCCAAAAACTTTCTTAAAGGAGTAATAATTTGGAAAGAACAAAGTTTCAAAAGACGCTTGAGATAATAGCTTCAGTAACGGGAGTTGTTGCCCTCTTGATAACTGCTGTTGGATTTCCGCAAGTTGGTTTTCCAGTTGCACTAATTGCCTCTATGCTCTACGCCACTTACGGGTATTTAACCAAACAGTATGGAATCATGGTAAGTTCTATAATTTACGCCATAGTTGAGATTATAGGTATAATCAGATGGGTGTTCTTGGGGGAAATAGGATAATGGATAAAAAGCCAAGAATTCTTCTTTCAAACGATGATGGTATAAGATCGGAGGGGCTAAAAGCTCTTTACGAAAGGCTCAGCGAACTTGCAGATGTCATAGTTGTAGCTCCCGATAGAGAAAGAAGCGCAATAGGTAGAGCTCTTACCTTACACAGACCTTTAAGGTGTGAGCAAATAGCTGAAAACTGGTATGCAGTTGATGGAACACCAACAAGTTGTGTTTATATTGGCGTTCACGCCATAATGAATGGCGAAAAGCCAGACATGATAGTGGGAGGAATAAACAAAGGTCCAAACCTCGGAGAGGACATCACTTACTCTGGAACAGTTTCAATAGCAATGGAAGGAGCTCTACTTGGAATTCCTTCTATAGCATTTTCTCTTACTGCATTTAAAGATTTTGAATGGGATTCTGCAAGTTCTTGGGCAGTCAGAATAGTGAAAAAAGTTCTTGAAAAAGGTATTCCTAAGAATTGCTGTTTAAACGTTAACATTCCTAACCTTCCTTATGACAAGATAAAGGGAATAAAAATTACAAGACAGGGAAAGAAAGACTATACAGAAAAGGTAGAAGCAAGAAGAGATCCTTGGGGAAGGGTTTACTACTGGATAGGTGGAGAAGAACCAAACTGGAAAGCAGAGCCAGGAACAGACTACTGGGCCATAAAGAACGGTTTTGTTTCAATTACTCCTGTTCATTTAGACCTTACAGATTATAAGGCCTTGGAAGAACTCAAAACTTATAACTGGTGAAGTTATGGAGATAGTATCTTTTGAGTTTTGGCAGGAGTTTGCTCTTCGGTACGGTTTTTGGGGACTTGCTTTTAACTCGTTTATTGAGGCAATTTTTTTTCCCATTCCTCCAGACGTTCTTTTAATAGCTCTGTGCATAGCAGACCCGCAAAACGCATTCCTCTACGCTCTTATTGCAACAGTTTTTTCAAGTCTAGGAGGGGTTGCTGGTTATTTTTTAGGATATTTTGGAGGAAAACCTTTAGCTACTAGATTTTTTGGCGAAGAAAAGGTAAATAAAGTTCATAAACTCTACGAATCTTACGAAAGCTTAATAATCCTACTTGCAGGATTTACTCCAATACCTTATAAGGTCTTCACTATTACTTCTGGGGTTCTTTTTGCCAGTTTAAGGAAGCTTATAGTATTTTCACTTCTTGGAAGAGGATTGAGGTTTTTCAGTGAAGCTGGACTTTTATACTTTTATGGCGAAAGTGTTAAGGAGTTTATCTTTAAAAACCTTAACTTAATCTCTGTTGGAGTTGGAATAATCTTTATCTTAGTTTTCTTTGCTTATAGGAGACTAAAAAGATGAGTAGAAGAAACTTTTTTAGGTTAGTTGCAAACTCTTTCAAGCAGGCTGCTGCTGAATTTGCGTATGAAGTGGCAAAACCGACAAAGGACTATTTAAGACCGCCGGGAAGTGAAAATGAAGATACTTTTTTAGCTCTTTGTAAAAGATGTGGAAAGTGTGTTGAGAACTGTCAAACTGGAGTTCTTGATAAAGTAAAAGACACCAATCCAATAGTCTTCGATACCCCTTTTATGAATTTTGACAAAAACTTTTGTGAGAAGTGTTATACCTGCATTGATAACTGTCCAAGTGGTGCTTTAAAAAAGGAAAACCTTGAAAAATTTAAGCTTGTTGCAAAGCTTGAAAAAACAAGATGCGTAGCCTTTCAGGATATCTTCTGTCAAACCTGCTACTGGTCCTGTCCCAAGATGGATAAAGCTATTACGCTTAAAGACTTTAACTACCCTGAATTTCACGAAGAGTTTTGTTTAGGTTGTGGAAGGTGTATTCACGCTTGTCCAACAATCCCAAAGTCTATAACTTTGGTTAGGGTTGTAAGTAGTGAAAACTGTTAAAGTTCAAGAAGCTCTAAAAGAGATTAAAAGAGGCTTGTTTTTTAAAAGGCTGTTAATCCACGGAGAAGAGTTTTACCTTACCGATCAGTTTTTAAAAAAAATTTCTGCGTTTAGAGATATTGAAAAGTATTCTCTTGATAACCTTTCAGAAATTTATAATTACACTGGTACTTCTCTTTTTGGAGATTCTCCTCTTCTTGTAATTACTGAAATAGATAGGGCAAACGAGGTTTTAAGGAAAAAGGCAGAAAAAGAAAAGTTCTTAAAGTTTTTATTAGGAGTTCAAGAATTTATTTTGGTATCTTTTGGGGAAATTGACTACAAGAAATTAAAAACGGAACTTTTTACAAAAATCTTAAAACTTTTAGATACCGTTATTATCTCTGAAAAGTACACCGAGAAAGCTATCTATTCCATACTCAAGAAGAAGTTTGATTCTGCTGGAAAGAAAGTATCTTTGGAAATCTTAAAACTTATAGTGGAACTTGTTGGAGATGACCTAACTGAACTTAGAAATGAAACCGATAAACTTTTGCTGTATCCCGGAGAGCTTACACCAAAAGTTGTAAAGCTTTTACTGTTTTCAAGCGGCAAGGTAAACGTTTTTGATCTCGTGTTCCTTTTACTTGAAGGGAAGAAAAAGGAGTATATAAAAAAAGTTAACGCTTTACTTTCTCAAGGAGTAGAGCCTTTGGCAATAATTGCTCTCTTGCAAACCCAAGTAAGGCAAATGGTTCTTTTGGCTTGCAGAGAAAATGTAAGACTTCCAAAAGATGTCATTCAAAAGTATAAAACTATCCTTAAAAGAAAAAAATTAAAGGATTTACTTTTACTTTTGAAAGCTCTTGATGAAAGCGAGTTTGCCGTAAAAAGAGGAAGATCGGATGCAAGTGAAGTTCTCAAAAATATAGCATTTGGAGGGTCATAGATGTTAACACTTCTTTATTTTGTTATAGCCATTGGAATTTTGATTTTTGTTCATGAACTTGGACATTTTATTGCGGCAAGGGCTTTTGATGTTAAGGTAGAAACCTTTTCAATAGGTTTTGGGCCTAAACTTTTAAAATTCAGATGGCTTGATACAGAGTTTACAGTAAGCCTTATACCCCTTGGTGGATACGTGAAAATGGCAGGGGAAACTCCCGAAACCGCTTCTTCAAAACCCTACGAATTCTACGCTAAACCTCCTTGGCAAAGGATAGTTATTGCTCTTGCAGGACCGGTAATGAACTTACTTTTAGCTGTTGTTTTCTTCTTTTTTGCTTTTACAATCGGAAGGTACGTTCCAACCTATGAACTTGAAGTTCCAAAAGTTGGTGCTGTACTCAAAGAAGACATTCCTTTAAAACCCGGTGATGTAATAGTTTCTGTTAATGGAGAACCTGTAGGTACTTGGAAAAAATTTTCTCAAGTTATAGCTCTTAATCCAAACAAAGACTTAACCTTAGAAGTTAAAAGAAATGGAGAAATCGTAAAAGTGAAGGTTCACACTAAGGAAGAAGAGAAAAATGGTATTGGTGTTCTTGAAGTAGTGCCTGCTGTAAGACCTGTAGTTGGGAAAGTAATAAAAGGATCTCCTGCCGAAAAAGCTGGGTTAAAAGAAGGAGATGTAATTTTGAAAATTAACGGAAGAGAAATCTCTTCTTGGAAACAGGTGGTTGAAACTATCGGAAATAGTGAAGGAAAGCCTTTGAAAATTTTGGTTTTGAGAAAGGATAAAAAAATAGAAGTGGAAGTTGTCCCAGAGTTTAACGAAAAATTAGGGCGTTATACTATAGGTGTGGTTGCGAAGATGGACATGACTTTTGTCAAGTATCCTGTTTCAGAAGCTATTAAAATGGGATTTGTGGAGTTTGAAAAGCAGACAAAACTCTTTTTCTCTTTCTTAGGGAAGTTAATTACAGGACAAGCTTCTATGAAGTCCTTGGGTGGTCCAATAATGATTGCAGAAGTTGCGGGCAAAGCTGCAGAAAGCGGTATTTCCAATTTTGTCTACTTTATGGGATTTATAAGTTTACAGCTTGGGTACTTTAACCTTTTACCACTACCTATTCTTGACGGCGGATTAATTCTTCTTTTCTTATTGGAGATGATAAGAAGGAAACCTTTATCTTCTGCATTTATTGAAAAGTTTCAGCAGGTAGGTTTAGTAATTCTTGGACTATTAATGATCATTGTCTTTTATAATGACATAATGAGGATCATAAGGTGAAGAAAGAAAGACTTGACAAACTTCTTGTAAGTAAAGGACTTGTTAAGAGTAGAGAGAGGGCAAAAGCCCTCATCATGGCCGGAAAAGTTTTGGTAAACGGTCAAGTTGTTGATAAAGCTGGGGCGTCGGTTTCTCCCGATGCCATTATAGAAATTAAAGGGGATGATATTCCTTACGTTTCAAGGGGAGGATTAAAGCTTGAAACTGCTATAAAAGAGTTTAATCTTGATGTTAAAGATTTTGTTTGTCTTGACATTGGGGCGTCAACCGGTGGGTTTACCGATTGTCTCTTACAGCACGGTGCTAAAAAGGTTTACGCTGTTGATGTTGGAAGAGGTCAGCTAGACTGGAAACTAAGGAACGATGAAAGGGTAATTTCCATTGAGCAGTTTAACGCTCGGTATTTAACAGAAGAAGAAGTTCCTGAGAAAGTTGATTTGGTAGTGATTGACGTTTCTTTTATTTCTCTTACAAAAATCTTACCTGTAGCTAAAAAGTTCTTAAAAGAAAACGGAAAAATAGTAGCTTTAATAAAACCTCAATTTGAACTTACGAAAAAAGAAGTTGATAAGGGAAAAGGGGTTGTAAAAGATCCAGAACTTCATCGAAAAGCTATCCTGAAAATTTTGGACTTTGCCCGTGAAATTGAACTTTATCCTGAAAACTTAACCCTTTCAAAACCAAGAGGTCCAAAGGGAAATAAGGAGTTTTTGGTTCTTCTTTCTCAAAATAAAGAAGATGATAGAGTTGGTGAAGATAAGGTTTGGGAGGAGATTGGTAAGGAATAAAGTTAAAATTGAAATTACTTGCGGCCGTAGATTATTTGTTGGGGTTGGCAGCGATTCTGACAGCTTTGGAAATAATTTTTCTAATTCCCTCTATTTTTTCTTTTAATCTTTTTGGCAGTTTCTCAATTTCTTCCTTCTTCATTCCCATTGGTATCCAGAAGATTGCATCAAGTCTAATCGGAGGAATTTTTGTTTCTTCGGAAAGTTCTTTCCAAAAAGTTTTGTCTTTACTAATTTTAGACAGTCTTGAATCTAACGGAATTGATATTTTCTCTAAATTTTTAGGATTTTTACCAAATGCTATACGGTAGCCATACATAAACATCTTTGCAGAAAATACAATCGTCTTAGCATCTTGTTTTTGAGAAAGACATTTTGAGAGTTCTTTTACAAGGAGTGTTAGATCGTTTCCTAAATCCTCTACGGAATAAAGTGAGAATAAATTTTCAACACAAGAAATTACCTTCTTTAATCTTTTTAATTTTGCATTTAAAAAGCGTCTGTTGTATTTTCTTATAAATTCTTCAAACTTTTGAATTTCAGGATTTTTGGAGAAAAATTCAGAAAACTTTTCCCAATAATCTTCTCCTTTCATCTGAAGTTGGTAAGACATAAGAGCGTTAGTCACGATGAGTTTTAAGAAAGTTTCTTTGTTCTTGACAAGGAAATAAAGCTTTTTTAAGGCAAGGAATTGTCTGTCAAACTCCTCAAGTTTTTCTATTTCTTCTTCTCTAAAGCTTTTTAAAGTTTCTATTAGTTTTTCCATCTTTTCTAAAAAAAGAAAGGGAGCAATAGCCCCCTCTTATCTTTCTATCCAGTAATTTGGAGCTTCCTTTGTGATTATAACGTCGTGAACGTGAGATTCTTTTAGACCAGCGGAAGTAATCTTTACAAATCTTGCTTTCTTTCTCATTTCTTCAATTGTTCTTGCTCCACAGTATCCCATTCCAGCTTTTAAGCCACCTACAAGTTGGTGGATTGTATCTGCAAGAGGACCTCTATATGGAACCATTCCCTCAATTCCTTCGGGAACTAACTTCTTCTCATCAACATCAGACTGGAAGTATCTATCCTTGCTTCCTCTTTTCATTGCACCAAGAGACCCCATACCTCTATAAGCTTTATAGCTTCTTCCTTGGTAAAGGATTAGTTCTCCCGGAGATTCCTTTGTTCCAGCAAAGAGGCTTCCAATCATTACAACCCTTGCACCAGCACCGATAGCCTTAGCTATATCTCCAGAGAATTTAATACCACCATCTGCAATGATTGAAACATCGTATTTATCTGCCACTTCAGAACATTCAAAAATGGCTGTAAGTTGAGGAACTCCAACTCCTGCAACAATTCTTGTTGTGCAGATAGATCCAGGACCTATTCCAACTTTAACAGCATCTGCTCCTGCCTTTATAAGGGCTTCTGTTGCTTCTGGAGTTGCAACGTTACCAGCGATCACTTCAACGTCTGGGAAACGTTCTTTGAGCTTTTTAACGGTTTCTAAAACACCTTTTGAATGACCGTGTGCTGTATCAACAACGATAATGTCAACTCCAGCATCAATTAAAGCTTCTGCCCTTTTTAATCCCTCTTCTCCAACACCAATTGCTGCACCTACTCTCAAACGTCCAAGTTCGTCTTTACAAGCATTTGGGTATTTTCTCTTCTTCTCAATATCTTTTATGGTAATAAGTCCTTTTAAATATCCCTTTTCGTCAACTACTGGAAGTTTCTCTATCTTGTATCTGTGTAGGATTTCCTCAGCCTCTTCTAATGTTGTTCCAACTGGAACGGTTTTTAGGTCTTCTTTTGTCATTACTTCCTTTATTTTCTTACTGTGGTCTTTTACAAATCTTATATCTCTATTGGTAATAATTCCGAGAAGTCTTCCTTCTTCGTCAGTTACTGGAAGACCGGATATTTTGTACTTCTTCATTAAATTTTCTGCTTCTGCTATTGTCTGGCTAGGAGAAACCGTTACGGGCTTAACTATCATTCCGCTTTCGGATCTCTTTACTCTGTCGACCTCTTCTGCCTGTTCTTCGATAGAAAGGTTTTTATGGATTATTCCAATTCCCCCTTCCCTTGCTATTGCTATTGCCAGTTCAGATTCGGTAACGGTGTCCATAGCTGCACTCATTATTGGTATGTTGAGGGTGATTTTCTTTGTAAGTTTTGTTCTTACATCAACTTGACTTGGTAGAACTTCAGAGTAGTTTGGAACGAGAAGAACGTCATCGAAAGTAAGGGCTTCTTTTATCACTTTTCCAAGCATTCTTTCCTCCGAGAAAGCTTTTAGAAATTATAGTTTTGTAGTAGGTCAATGGCAACTTGTTTGATAGAATTAGCCAAACTTTCCTTGTATTGGAGGTACTCTTTGGAAAAGGATAAAAAACTCTGGGGCGGAAGATTTAAAGAGTCTACAGATAAACTTGTTGAAGAATTTACAGAATCTGTTTCTTTTGATAAACGACTTGCACCTTTTGACATTGCAGGAAGTATAGCCCATGTAAAAATGCTTGAAAAACAAGGAATATTAAAAAAGGAAGAAGCTGAGAGAATAATTGAAGGTCTTAACGGTATTTTAAACGATATAGAAGAAGGAAACTTTGAGTGGAAAACAGAACTTGAAGATGTTCATATGAACATAGAAAAAAGACTGACAGAAAGAATAGGTCCTGTTGGGGGAAAACTCCACACAGGACGTTCGAGGAACGACCAAGTTGCTACCGATGTAAGGCTTTATGTTCGCCATGAGATAGAGGAGATTTTAAAGCTTTTAAAGGAGCTAAGGTTTGCCTTCTGGAAACAAGCTAAAGAAAACTTAGAAGTCGTTATGCCTGGATATACCCACCTTCAAATTGCCCAGCCAGTTCTTTACTCCCACCACATGCTTGCTTACTACCAGATGTTTAAAAGAGATGCAGAAAGATTTATGGATACTTTAAAGAGGGTAAACATTTCCCCTCTTGGTAGTGCTGCCCTTGCAGGGACAAGTTATCCTCTTGATAGAGAGTTTACTGCAAAGCTTTTAGGATTTGAGGACATTACGCGAAACAGTATGGATGCTGTAAGTGATAGAGATTTCGTTGCCGAAATTATTTTTAATTGTGCAATGGTAATGATGCACCTGTCCCGTCTTTCCGAAGAGTTAATTTTGTGGTCAACAGAAGAGTTTGGTTTTATAGACCTTCCTGATGCGTTCTGTACCGGAAGTTCTATTATGCCTCAAAAGAAGAATCCAGATGTGTCTGAACTTACAAGAGGAAAAACAGGAAGAGTTTATGGTGATTTAATGGCGATACTAACCATCTTGAAAGGACTTCCTCTAACATACAATAGGGACTTACAGGAAGATAAAGAACCTCTCTTTGATGCAATAGATACTGTTAAACTTTCTTTGAAAGTAAACCAAAAAATTGTCCTTGGAATGAAGCCAAGAAGAGAAAGAATGAAAGAACAAGCAAAGAAAGGTTTTTCTCTTGCTACAGACGTTGCAGATTACCTTGCTAAAAAGGGAGTTCCGTTTAGAGAGGCTCACGAGATTGTTGGAAAGCTTGTAGCCTACTGTCTTGAAGAGAAAAAAGATCTTGAAGATTTAACCTTAGATGAATTCAGAAAGTTTTCAGATAAATTTTCTGAAGATGTTTTAAACTTAATGAGTGTAGAAGGTTCAGTAAACAGTAGGAATATAATTGGTGGTACTGCAAGAAAGCAGGTAGAAGCTGAGATAGAGAGAATTAAAGAGGAAGAAGGATTTTAGGAGGTTTTAAATGATAAGGTTTGAGCCTTCTTTTTTTATGGAGAGAAATAGGGATATAGACGATGGTACTTTAAGTGCAATAGCAAGAGAAGTTAGAAAGGATATTCTCAAGATGACTTCTAACGTTAATTCAGGACATCCCGGTGGTTCAATGTCTGTTACCGACATAATTGTAACTCTCTATTACTACAAAATGAGACACAATCCAGAAAATCCAAAGTGGGAAAAAAGAGATAGATTCGTTCTATCAAAGGGACACGTCTGTCCAGCCCTTTATTCTGTTCTTGCAAGGTGTGGATATTTTCCAGTTGAAAAACTTTTTGAGTTTAGAAAGCTTGGAGGGGATTTACAGGGACACCCAGATATGAACAAAACTCCTGGAATAGAGATAAGTACCGGGTCTTTGGGACATGGGATAGGTGCAGCAGTTGGAATGGCGCTTGCCCTAAAGCTTGATAAGAGCGATAGCAAGGTTTACTGCGTAATTGGTGATGGAGAAGCCCAAGAAGGAAGTGTTTGGGAAGCTTCAATGGCAGCATCTCACTATAATCTTGACAATCTTGTTGTAATCCTAGACAACAATAATCTCCAGATAGATGGTCCTGTTGACGAAGTTATGTCTATCTACCCTGCAACTGAAAAGTGGAAAGCCTTTGGATGGCATGTTTTAGAAATAAATGGACATGACTTTGAAGAAATAAAGAAAGCTCTTGATGAGGCAGATGAAGTTAAGTATAAACCAACAATGATTGTTGCTAAGACTGTAAAAGGAAAAGGTGTTTCCTTTATGGAAAATAGAGCTGAATGGCACGGTAAAGCCTTATCTGAGGATCTTTTAAAAGAAGCTTTAAGAGAGCTTGGAGAAGTTATCGAGGAGGAGTAGATGGAAAAAGTTAGCCTTAGAGACGCTTATGGAGATAAACTTGTTGAACTTGGAAAAAAGGATGAGAAAATAGTTGTTTTAGACGCAGACCTTTCCGGTTCTACAAAGACTTCAAAATTTGCTAAAGTCTTTCCAGAGAGGTTTTTCAACGCTGGTGTTGCTGAAATCAACATGGTAAACATGGCTGCGGGACTTGCAGCAAGTGGCAAAATAGCATTTGTCAGTACTTTTGCTATGTTTGCTACTGGTAGAGCGTGGGAAGCAATAAGGCAAACTGTTTGTTATCCAAATCTTAACGTAAAAGTTGTTTGTACCCATGGTGGAATAACCGTTGGAGAAGACGGGGCTAGCCATCAAGCGCTCGAAGACGTTGCCAATATGAGAAATATTCCAAATATGAGAGTTATAGTTCCTGCAGACGACATAGAAATGAAACAAGTAATAGAAACTGTAGCTTACACCGATGGACCTTTCTACGTAAGACTTTCAAGAGAAAAGTTCCCAAGGATTTTTGATGAAAACTATAAGTTTAAACTCGGTAAAGGAATAGTTTTAAGGGAAGGAAAGGATGTAAGTGTTGTTGCTAACGGTGTGATGACCTACTTTGCCCTTTTGGCAGCGGAAAAGCTTGAAAAAGAAGGGGTATCTGTTGAAGTTATCCATATGCCGACAGTAAAGCCTATTGACGTTGAACTACTTGTGGAATCTGCTTCTAAGACTAAGGCGGTAGTTACTGCCGAGGAACACTCAATAATTGGAGGACTCGGTTCTGCCGTTGCAGAGACTCTTGTAGAAAACTGTCCAGTTCCAATGGAAAGGCTTGGAGTTCCTGATGTGTTTGGACTTTCAGGAAAAGCTTATGAACTTTTAGACTACTTTAAACTGAACGATGAAGGAATAATCGAGAAAGTTAGAAAAGTTCTTGAGAGGAAGTGATGAAAAGGTTTGTAAGGACAACTTTTTTCTTCTCTATAATGATAATCTTTATTCTCCTTCTTGGTAGAGTTTCCATTTCCAATGCCCAAAAAGGTATTGCTGATGATAGGGATGAACTAAGTTACATTAGGCTGTTTACTGAAGCTTACCAGCTTATAAAAGAAAAGTACGTTGAACCTGTAACTCCCAAAAAGCTATTTGAAGGTGCTATTCAAGGAATGTTCAATAAACTTGATCCTCACTGTACTCTGTTTACTCCAGACAAGTTAAAGGAGTTTCAGGTAGAGACAGAAGGGGAGTTTGGTGGACTTGGAATACAGATTACGAAAACTAAGGATGGAAAACTTCTGATAATTACTCCGATAGAAGATACTCCAGCGTATAGGGCTGGAATAAAGCCAGGAGATATAATCGTTAAGATAGAGGATAAAGAAGTTACTCCAGATATGTCTTTGATGGAAGCAGTTAAGCTTATGAGAGGAAAGCCTGGGACAAAGATTAACATCTGGATTTGGAGAAAAGGCTGGGCTGAGCCAAAGAAGTTTACAATTACAAGGGCTGTAATAAAGATTCGTAGTGTTAAGTACAAAGTCTTGGAAGGAAATATTGGATACATAAGATTTACAATGTTCCAGAAAAACTCTATAGAGGAATTTAAGAAAGCGCTGGAAGACTTGAAAAAGAAGAAGCTTCTAGGAATTGTTGTTGATGTTAGAAACAATCCTGGCGGTCTTCTGGATGCAGCTGTGGCGATAAGTGATTACTTCCTTCCTAAAGGAAAGCTAATCGTCTATACGAAAGGTAGAGTTCCTGAAAGTGATAAAAAATATTACTCTGTCCGTAACCCTGTAATACCAACTGATATTCCTGTCGTTATGCTTGTTAACGGTGGTTCGGCAAGTGCAGCAGAGATATTGACAGGTGCTTTAAGGTACAACGGCAGGGCAATAGTGGTTGGAGAGAAAACTTTTGGTAAGGGATCTGTTCAAACTCTCTACCCACTTGAAATGGGATATGCAGTGAAGATAACAACTGCCAAGTACTACATGCCAAACCACAAGTGTATAGACGGTAAAGGAATAAAACCCGATATTGAAGTTAAACTTTCTAAGGAGGATATAGAAACATTCAAGAAAGAAGCTAAAGAAATGGAAGAGCATCCAGAAAGAACGGAAGAGATAAGAAAGAAAAGAGAAAATAGAATAGATAGTCAACTAAGAAGAGCAATTGAAGTAATTAAAGAAATTCATTTAGTTGAAAGCTTTAAAAAAGCATCATGAGTAAGGTTTTTACACTTCACGGATGGAGCTTTGACAGCTCCGTCTGGTCTTTATCTTCTTATAAAGATGCCGTACATTTAGAACTCCCAGGACACGGTAATTCCCCTTTTAAATCTCAAGACGTAGTTTCCTTGGCTAAAGAGATTGGGGACTTTATTCCTGAAAAGTCAACTCTTGTTGGTTGGTCGCTTGGTGCTACCGTATTTTCTCTAACTGCCTTTTTTTACCCTGAAAAAATAGAAAAACTTGTTCTCTTTTCGCCAACTCCCGCTTTTAGCGGGATATCCCAAAAAGAAGTTGTTGTAAAACGGTTTTTGAAAAACTTAAGTAGGGATTTTAAAAAGACAGTTATCTATTTTAGGAGTTTATGTTCAAAGCATTCGTATCCTATCCTCGATCTTTCTCCTGAAGTTGTAGTCAATTTACTTTCTTCCTTCTGTAAGATAGATATTTCCCCGTACTTAGATGAACTGAAAGTTCCAATTGAAATCTTTGTTGGAGAAAAGGACGAGATTACGAAATTGGAGGGGGCATTTCTTTTTTGGAAAAGGGTAAAAAAAGGAAAATTGTCAGTCGTTCCAGGAGAAGATCATCTTACAATCCTTACAAGTTTCCGGTTTTAACGCCTTGTAGTGCGAGATTTATCTTTCTTCTAGAATGAAAGGTTCCTTCATAAGTTTTTATTTCTCGTAAAAGTTTCTGCAAATATAAAAATTGTTATAATGTTTAATATAATTTATGGAGAGAAAAATGAAGAAAAATATATCTCCTTTAACAAGAATAGAGGGGCATCTAAAGATAAGAGTCGAAATAGAAAATGGAAAAGTTGTTAATGCAAAAATAATTGGAGATATGCTTAGGGGGATAGAAAGAGTTGTTTTAAATCGTCATTACATGGACCCCATAAGAATTACCCAAAGGGTTTGTGGCCTGTGTAGTGAAGTTCACGGTTTAGCTTCATGTAAAGCGATAGAAAACGCTATTTTTTTGAAACCAGATGAAAATGGAGAGAAGATTAGGGACTTAATTGTATGTTTTAACATAATAAGCGATCATTTACTTCATTTTTATCAGTTAACCTTGCCGGACTATGTGGATTTTAGGGTCGTAGGTGGGGTTCCTTCGTTTCTGTTCAGAAACCTCGACGGTGTTAGAGATGTAATAAGAGATAAAAAGGTAGTTTCTAGATTTTTGGATAGGTATCTTAATTCTTTCCGAATAAGGACACGGATCTGTCAAGGAATTGCTATTGTCGGAGCAAAAACGCCTTTTGCTCATGCCATTTTAGTCGGAGGAGTCTCGACTTCCATAAGACCGGATTTTGCAACGTTTTTTATTTCCTTATTAAGTGAAATTGAAAAGTGGGTTAATTACTACAAAGAAGATGTTTTACTTTTGTGTAAAAGGTTTCCTCATCTTTTCGAGATAGGAAGAGGACCGAATAACTATCTGTCAATATCCCACCTTTACTGTAAAAGTGGTGTGTTTATAGATGGTTTGGGTGAAGAACACTTTGATGTTTCGCAGGTATCAGAAATGGAACCTATGTATGGTTTTATAAATTGTCCTACTTATAGAAACGTTAAAATGGAACTTGGTCCTTTAGCAGAATGCATGATAAGAAAAGACTCTTTGTTTAAGGAAATCTTAAGGGAAGTTAATCAAGAAAGAAACGCTAATTCACTGATGGGACGTCTTATTGCGAGATTTGTAGATACATATAGAGCCTTTGAGTACGCAAAATATTTGATAGAAAGAATAGAAATAAAAGAAAAAAATCTCTTTTGGATAGATCCTTCTAAAAAGGTGTCCGGAAAAGGCTTTGGTTTTGTTAAGGCGCCAAGAGGAGCATTGATACATTATGTAGAGATTGAAAGTTCGAAAGTGAACTTTTATTCCATAATTTCCCCTTCTACGTGGAACTTTTCAGCGGGAGGAGCTGTGGAAACCGCTTTAAATGGTTGTCCTGCGGACAATAGCCTTTTGAATGTTGGTAGGATAATAAGAAGTTTTGATCCGTGTACTGCTTGTTCAATTCACTAAAGAGGTCAATTATGGATTTAGAGAGGAGGGAGTTTTTTAAGTATTTAGCCTATTTGGGAGGACTTTTAGGATTACCTTCTACTGTTTCTAAGGCTTATGGAGAGACATTAAAGAGAATAAAGGAAGGAGAAATAAGAATACTTATTCTTTCCGGTCAATCGTGTTCAGGATGTTTACTCTCCTCTACTTATTCAGATTCTCCTTACTTTAGTGACCTTGTTTTGATGATTAAATCTTTCTTTACTACAACTTTTTCGGCTTCAGATGGGGAGGAATATTTAAGAGAAGTTTTTTCCATTATAGAGAGGGGAAACTACATCTTAACTCTTGAAGGAAGCGTTCCTGGAAATCCTATGTTTTGTGAGTTTGGAGACTATCCTTATACTGAAGTGCTTTTAAAAGCTGTAAAAAATGCTTCTTTTATAGTAAATATGGGGACGTGTGCTTCTTTTGGAGGTATTCCTGCAGCAGACGGAAATCCTACAGGCGCAATGTCTGTTTCAGAATTTCTTAAAAGACAAGGTTTATCAGTGCCTTATATAAATGTTCCTGGCTGTCCTGTTAGATCGGATAGGATACTGTCTACTTGGCTTTACATTGCGACTTTCGAAAAACTTCCACCTTTACATAAGAAATTAAAAATTCCTAAGATGTTCTTTGGAGACTTAATTCACAATAACTGTGAAAGGTATCAGTACTTTAACCAGGATGTTTACGCATCCTATCCTGGAGATGGAAGAAAGTGTCTACTTGCAATAGGTTGTAGGGGACCTATTACTCGAGGAGACTGTTCTTACGTTAGATGGAACTGCGGAAAGAACTACTGTATTTCTGCAGCAACTCCCTGCATTGGTTGTTCTAATCCTAACTTTCCTTTTAAAGAACCAATGTACGTTTCAAAAAAAGAAATTCTTAAGGATATCAAGATAGAGGAAAAGTGATGAAAGTAAAGTACCTTCTTCCGGCAACTGTTATTGGGGCTTTACTGATTTTTATAGGTTTTTTTGTGTATTATTCAACTAAAAGTGTTGAAATTTTTAGTTCTCAGTTTGGAAAGTTAAGTGAAGGTATAGCTACATCTGCCTTTGAAGCTTCTTACGATGCTTTACGAAAAGGAAACATGCTTTTGTTTGAAAATATTTTAAAAACCATTTCCAAGGAAGAAGGAATAAAAGAATTTTCTCTTGCCGATGAAGATGGGATAGTTAGATACTCTTCTGATCCTAAAAAGAAAAATATAATTGTAGATGTTGACAGTTTGTTAAATCTTGGAGAAAAAAACTCAAACGGTTTAATCGTTTTGGATAATGAAAAATTAAAAGAAAAAATCATTATAAAGCCTGTGTTTACTATCAAGTACTGTTTAAGATGTCATGTAAATTGGAAAGAAGGAAGAGTTAACTCATACTACATTCTTAAAATAGATACCTCAAAGCTTGCAGAAGTGATTAGTACCAACCAAAAAGTTCTTGCAGGTTTTGTATTCATTGCTCTTATCACTATCGTTGTAATCTATCTTTTAATCAGGTATACAATTATTCAACCTCTTGAGGAAATAAGAGAAGCTTTAGAGGAGATATCAAGAGGAAACTTGGACGTTAAGCCCTATATAAAAGTCAAAAATGAATTTCGGGAAGTTGGAAAGTCATTAAATAGAACTTTAAAGAGCATTAAGTTTATCTTTTCTCAAATAGAAAAGTTTGCCACAGAAGTTGCCGATGGAAATGTGTTTGTCGATATAGATTATGGAAACGCTCCCGGTGTGTATAAAGATATTCTTTTAAGGCTTATGGATATCTCTGATAGTCTAAAGAAGTTTGTAAGAATATTAGAGAATACTTTAGTTAAGATAGAAGAAATGAACTTAGGGGTTAAAGTAGGAAAGACCTCTTCTAACAACTTGATAGAAATATCCAGAGCTTTTCAAGTTATATTTAAGGAATTTAGTGCATCTATAGCTGAACTTCTAGAAGAACTCTTAGAGACAATTTCTACTTTTAATACTCAAAACGAAAGAACAAAAGAAATTTCAAAAAAAATGTTGGGATTGGTGGATACTCTTAAAGGTTTAAAGAAGGATATGGAAAGAATATGTGTATCTTCGGAAGCTACAAGTAAGAAGTTGGAAAAAACAGAACTTTCCTTTAGAGAAATGGAAAGTACAATAGAGAAAAGGATGAACGAACTTAATAAAATTATTGAGATGATTCTTTCTATTTCTGAACAGACGAATCTTCTTGCATTAAATGCAGCAATAGAAGCGGCAAGGGCAGGAGAACAAGGAAAAGGCTTTGCTGTCGTTGCAGAAGAGGTCAGAATTCTTTCTCAAAGGGTTTCAGAACAAGCTAAGGAAATAAAAGGAATAATATCTAATTTTTTTGAAGATATGGACAAAATGGTTTTTGTTCACCTTTCTCAACTTCTTAGTGAAGTGAAAAGTAGTATGGAAAATCTTTCTCAGGTTGTTAGAAAAGCTTCAGATACAGCTCAGAAAAAGGCTGAAGAAGCTGAAACTCTTCAGTCAGAAGTTGCTTCCTTAATGGAATTATCAAACAAGTCTAAAGAGAAAATAGGTGCAATTGTTAAAAGGTTTGGGAGTGGAGATTAAAAACCTAACATACCTTTTCTAGAACTAAGACCTTTTTCCTTTGTGTAAATTTTTTGATTAGCGAAGGAATAAAAGATGTCAAAATAGAAATATCCGATTTCTCTATGCACATTTCATCACTTCCATTACAAGGAGTTATCTTGACGTTGAGATTTTCTTTAAAAATTTTGTAGGTTATCTCTTCCACTCTTTTGTCTTTATCGCTTACTAGAATTTCTTTAACAAATGGAGAAATAGCTTTTGCTATTCCCCAAGCGACAAATCTGCATCCTAAAAGACCAACTTTTTTAATTTCTTTTTCTTTTAGAAAAGAAGAAAGTTTCTTTAAATTCCATTCTAGTTGAATATTTTTTGAAAGAGGAGAAGAGTAAACCAAAAGCCAATGAGCATCTCCTATAGGAATATTTCCTAATTTCCCTTCAGGATACAAATACTCTTTTCCTAAAAACTTTGCAGACTTTGCTATTACCATTAGTGATTCTTTGTCACAAGGAACTGGAAATAGGGAATCTGTAACTTCCTGTGCCATTATTTCCATTACTTTGGGAAGTCCAAACTTGTTAACGGTAGCCTCAGAAGGAGTGTAACCTGACATGTAAGCGTGGTGATTCCCTGGAAAGCCACTAATCACGCTATTTAATCCTCCACGTAAAGCAAGTCTTAACTCATTCTCGTACTGGCCATTTGTTGCAACGATTTTCCCTACCGATGTTATTCTTGCCATTACTGTAGCTTCTAAAACCTTCCTTTCTGGATTAGAGGCCTTGTTGTAAGGCCCCCCTTCTATAACTATTTCATCTATTTCATGTTCAATGCAGGCCTTTAAGCCTTTTAGAAGGTCATCTTTTCCGTCTCCGACACAAATTATGGCTCCAGTTCCTTTTCCTTTTTCTTTTGCGAGTTCTACGACCGATAAAGTTTCTTCTATTGAAGCAGAGTGAGAGTTTTCTTTTTGGAACGACATAAAACTAACGCTTATAGATTGTACTAATTCTACCCAACCTTCCCTTTCATCTAAAAAGGCTTTTTCTTTTTCTATTAACCTTTTATGAATTCTTCCTCTTGGACATCCGTTAAACACCTTACCGGAACGATAGCAATCTGCAGGGCATTTTACTATTTCTTCTGGATACCGCATTGGTCCATATTTTCCGAAGTGATCAACATCAATCGGCATTTGAGTTAAACTTCTAAATCCTTCCATAAGTTGTAAAGGAGTTTTTTTCAATTTTTCTGCCAATTCTGCAACAACGTACGAACACACATGAATAGGAAAGCCTAATCTATCTACGAGACGAAAGCCTCCTTTTATCTCTTCAACATTCTGCCTAATGCTTACCACATCCACCATTATTTCATTTAGGTCACACCCGAAAGGAAACTCTTTAAACTTTCTGCCTAAAACTAAAAGTTTCTCCGTAGAAAGGTTTTCTATAGCTTTGAATATCAGGTCAAGATTTTCCTTTTCTTTTTCTATTTTATAAAGAGTATACTGGGCGTTAAGATCTCCATTTATAGTATCTTCTATTAGATTTAGGATTTCCATTACTTATCCTCCCTATTCTTTTCAAGATAAAGGATTTTAAGTGCCTCTACTGAAATAGCTTCAGCTATTTTTTCTAAATTTGTAGAGGTTATTGGCAAGCCGTCTTTTATTAGTTTTCCGGTTCCAATGAAAGTTATCAGGCTGGAGTCTGAAGGAAAGTCTTTTTCTTCTTTTAAAAAGAGGGCTGGACCTTCAGTAACTTTATTTAGACTTTTAAAAATCTTTATGCTTTCGTTTCCAAAACCAAAAACTCCGTTTGTTGTTATGAAGTGAATCTTATTTTTAACACAAAAATTTGCAACCTTTGAGATAAGATTTAAAGTATTTCCCCCTGCTATTGTAGAAATTACAACCTTTGAATTTTTCAAACTTTCAAAATCTTCGTCCGAAAAAAATTTGGGCCTTGAAATTATTGTCTTATCATTGTTAATAAATACTCTTTCTAGGAAAGATGCTTTGTTTTCACCAAGGACTGATCCCTTTAGCAGATGATACGTATCGTTCCCTTCCACGCAAGCTCCATCAAAGACTTCCAATATTTTGAATCCTCCCCGATGTACCATTATCAATTTTTCAAAAACTCTTATTCCAAGTCTTCCTGCTCCAAGAAGGACAACTTTTCCAAAAGGTTGAAGTTTTTTTTCAAGCAGTAAAACCTTATCCACCTTCCAACCTACCTTAAAAGGTTTTCTAAAAGCTTTAGAGTTTTTTCCTTAGCAGAATTTTTTCTCATTCTAATTTCTTTTTCTTCTGCCTTTTCAAAATTTTTTACTTCAAAGTCAGAATGTATAACGAACGTTTTTCCTTTAAACTTTACAATAACGCATCCTCTTCCTTCTCCTGCACTGGACACAACGACTATGTCGCTACCGAAAAGCTGCAATAATCTTTCACTTAAGATGGCACAGACCTCTATGTCTCCTTTTTCGTCGTAGATTTTTATATTGTTTATCTCTTTTTTGGGCTTTGGAAGCTTTACACCTAAAAGCTTTTCTATAATGGAAATGGAAGGTGCAAAAGCTGAAAAAACGACAGAAATGTTCCATCTATTTTTAACGTATGGAGCCGATTTTTTGTGAACTTCCATACCTATTTCGCAGTGGGTGAAACACTCAAGAGATACAAAAGTAAGAGTACGGTTCTCCAACATCCACAAACTCCGCTTGTACCTTTTCTCTTAACCTATTTGCTAGTTCCATAGTTCCGGGAATTTCACACTTATAGTGGGGAATCTCTATGAAACCTATACCTTTACTCTTTAGCTTCAAAGCTATATGGTGAGTTAAATCTCCAGAAATAACTAAATCAACACCTTCACTTTCTACTTTTTCAATAAAAGGGACAAAGTTTAAGCCGCAACCACTGAAAACAGCTACTTTTTCAATTTCTTCCTCAGGTATGTAAAATCGGGAAAACTTTAAGTTGAACTCTTTGAAAATATTCTCTAATGCCTCTTTTTTATTCTTCTTCCAACTTCCTACCATTCCTAACCGTGTTTCGTCTAAGAATTTAAGGTCTTCCAAGCCTATCTTCTCTCCAAGTTTCTTGTTGCATCCCCACTCCACCCTGTCAAGTGGAGTATGAACTACAAAGACGGGCTTTTGAGGAATGAACGGTGGTAGGTGATGAGATACGATAACGTCGTAGTCTTCAAAAGAATTTAAAGAAATCGGAACATCAACAACAACGGCTACTTTTTTAACTTTCTTAGGTCTAATACTTCCTAACCAACCGTAAAAGTCTTTATCTAAAGCAAGAGATGGAGGTAACAGTCCTTTTATGAAGTCTTCAAACTCTTTCCAGTGTAAACTCAAGATTCTCTATTACCTCCATTATGGCGTTATTAATAGTTTCTGTGGATAGGTTGCTTTCTGCTTTACAAGATACGGCCAAAGCAGGAAGTTCCATTGCTTCATAGAAGGAGTTAACGCTTTTTTAAGTTAAAAAGAAAACTTTCAGCAAAAAGCAGTTGAGGAACTGCATAAAGAACATCTTTTTCTTTCTCTAAGTTATCTGCTACTTTTCTTGCTACTTTCACGGTAAGAGTCATCGTTCCAGAAGTATTTGCAAAAAGAACTTTTGGTTTTAAGATGTAATCGGGAGATCCCTTTTTTTCAAAGTTTTGTATACCGGAAGCTAATTCGGAAACAACTACCTTTCCTTTAAAGCCCTCTACAGTTTTTTCCTTTACGTTAGCTCCACCATAACCTGTAAGGTCAAGGACTAGGTCGTATTCTTTATTTTTATCGGGAGTAAGATAAGCAGTACCGCATTTTTTTGTAAGTTCAAGCACTTTTTCTTCCTTATCATAAATGAAAATTTCACTGAAATTTTTACTTAGGAATTCAGGTAAAAAGATTCCTGCTAAGTATCCCCCTACAATTAAAAGCCTTTCTCCTCTAAATTTTTGTAAAGGTTCTGCTTTCTTTCTGGCAATTTCTCTTGCTACGTCAAGAAGAGATAACGATGAATATACAGTTTTTGTTTTTTCTGTTATGCCTTTGTGGCTGAGAGAGAAACCAATTCTTCTAAGAACTCTAATGGTATCGAGAATGACTGCTGTTTCTAAACTTAAGCAGTGAAGGTGATGTGGAGGAGAGGTTACTGCGGACAAAATTCTTCCAAGTTTATCTATAAGTACTGTTAAAGCACCTGAACCGGGAACTCCTAACCTTCCTCGTGCTAAGAAGAAATCGCAATCCTCAACGTTTCTTCCCGCTAAAGCTTTAAATAATGCAGGTATATCCGTTAAATCAAAATTTTCTGTAGGTATTTTTACCCATTTAACTTTATTTATTCCAAAAGTGGAAATAGTATTTTTCATTAAGTTAAATTTAACACTATTTGAAGATACGATGCCCAGTTTACCTTTTCTTATACTTTCCCTAATTAATGCCGTTTCAGAAGGTTTATCTCCTTTTCTTTTTCCTTCAAGGGATTCAGAAATTGCTTTCCTGAAAACTTTGTATTCTTCTAACATTCGTTTTTACTCCTAAACTTTCAATAATTTCTAATATTTCTTCCAAAATTCCAACCTTGGGAGAACCTACTCCTTTAACAAGAAGTGGGTAATCTCTTGGAACGACAGTTGCTATGTCATTTGCGCCTTTTTCTATAACAGTTGGTAATTCTTTTTTGGAAATAGTTGGGAAGGGAATTGTTATTCGTAAACTTTTAGGAAAGTTTTTTCTAATTTTCTCTATTGTAGAAACTAAAAGTTCAAAGGGTGCTTTTGGATGGTTTTCCATGGGGGTATCTTTGTAGGGATGAAATCTCATAAGAGGAATCTCTTCTGGGGCAATATCTCTAAGCAAATTTATGTGTTTCCTTCTATCCTTTTCACTCTCTCCTATTCCTAAAAGAATACCACTAGAAAGTTCTATTTCTGCTTCTTTTATGAGATAACAAATTTTTATTCTGTCCTTCAGAGAGTCATCAGGTTTCAATTTCTTAAATAGTTTCTCATTTATGGTTTCTAAATTACAACAAATAGTATCAACTCCTACCTTTTTAAGGGTCAAAATCTTTTCTTTTGTTAAATCTCCCCCAACGTTTACTAAAACTTTTAAATTGGTGTTTTCCTTTACTATTTCTACAGCCCGTAAGACTTTCTTAAAGTTTCCATAGCCAGCTGAAATACTTACTCGCTGTATTCCACTTCTTTCAATACTCTTTGCCGCAATTAAAACTTCTTTTTCTCTTTTTTCGGTTAGAAAAAAATAACCATCAGAAGATGTGCCTACCGCAAAACCGCAGTAGGCACACTTTTTTCGTAAACTACAAGAATTACTCACATGTATAGTGGAGGTTATTTCTACCTTATATAATCTACTTATATGAAAAATATTATATGAACAAAGACCTTGTTAAGAAGGGAAGAAATTCTTATAAGGCTTTAGCCAATTTTTGGGGGGTGGAGTCTTGAAGAAGGTTTTTTCAATAAGCGTGTTTGTGTTTCTTTTCCTGATATCTTCGGGCTTTTCTGCCAATCCTTCTCTCAGTGAAGCTCAGATAAAGGCGAAGATTAAAACTATTGCTGTACCTTTTATCGAGAATCGGGGTCAAGTGGACGGGCAGGTGGCATATTATGCGAAGACCTTCGGGGGTACGGTGTTCGTGACGAAGAAAGGGGAACTGGTCTATGGCCTGCCGGCGGAGAAAGGCGAAGTGGCTTTACGGGAAGTGTTTGTGGGTGCTCATGTGAAAGATGTTAAAGGCGAAGGGAAAGCTCGGACGAAGGTGAGCTATTTTCGGGGAAAGGACAGGAGTAAATGGGTAAGCGGTCTTTCAACTTATAACTATGTGAACCTTGGGGAGTTATGGAAAAGTGTAAAGGTGAAAGTGCGGGCGTATGGGGACAATGTGGAGAAGCTTTTTTATGTAGAGCCCGGCGGAGATGTGGAGAAGATAAGGGTGAAGATAGAGGGAGCGAAGAGTCTTGAGGTAGGGGTAGACGGAAGGCTGAAGATAGTTACAAAGAAGGGAGAGGTGTATTTCACAAAGCCTGTGGCGTATCAGGAGGTGGAGGGGAAGAGGAAGTATGTGGAGGTAAAGTATGTGGTAGAGGGGAAGGAGTATGGATTTAGGCTTGGGGAGTATGATCAGACGAAGCCTGTGGTAATTGACCCTCTTTTGGCTTCTACTTATCTTGGAGGAGGGAGTGATGACGTTGCCTATGCCCTTGCAATAGATGGGAACGGGAATGTGTATGTAGCAGGGTATACAACTTCTTCCGATTTTCCCGTGACCAGCGGAGCTTATGGCACGACTTATAATGGTAATTATGATGTTTTTATCAGCAAGTTTAGTAGTGATTTGAGTGAACTTCTTGCTTCTACTTATCTTGGAGGAGAGAGTAGGGACTATGTCTATGCTCTTACGATAGATGGAAGCGGGAATGTGTATGTAGCGGGGGAGACATGGTCTTCCGATTTTCCCGTGACCAGCGGAGCATACGATACGAATGGTCGTCGTTATGATGGCTTTATCAGTAAACTTAGTAGTGATCTGAGCGAACTTCTTGCCTCTACTCATCTTGGAGGAAGAGAGGTGGACGTTGTCCATGCTCTTGCGATAGATGGGAACGGGAATGTGTATGTAGCGGGGGAGACATGGTCTTCCGATTTTCCCGTGACCAGCGGAGCGTATGACACGACTAAGAATGATAGTTGTTATTATCTGGTTGTTATGGTTGTTATTATGATGCCTTTATCAGCAAGCTTAGTAGTGATTTGAGCACTTCTCCACCGGAGATAGTTTCTTTCAGTGCTACGCCTATTTCAGGGGATCCCCCGCTTAGCGTTACTTTTACCTGTGAGGCAACAGATTTAGACGGCACAATCACTCAGTACAAGTGGGATTTTGATGGAGATGGTGAGATTGATAAGACCACGAGTACAGGTGATACCACGTATACTTATGAGAATCCAAGTACCTACAATGCTACCTGTACAGTGGTAGATGATAATGGTGCGGAGAGTCAATCAAAGGCTTTAACTATTACTGTTAAATACTTTGAAAACCTATCCCTTGTTGATTGGATGGATGACGATGGCAGCGAAAGTGACAGTAGTAACGAGAGTAGTGGAGGAGGAGGGTGTTCTATAAATCCTAATGCTAATTTTGATCCTGGATTTTTGTTTATTTTATTGGTATCGGGGTTTAGAAAACTTTTTCGGAAGAAAAGAAAATGTTAGAAAAATGAGAGAAAAAACTTGATTTGTTTCGCGATTCCGTTCCTCTTTTCCTTCTTTGTGCTAATTATTTCCTTTTTGTCTTCTCTTCCATAATCAATCTTAGCCCCACCCATGGTCTTTTAAAACCTTGGTATTCTCTGAATATATCTTCACGGTCTGAATCGTAATTTCCTCCAATGTAAAGTATTTCTCCATCTTCTGTGCAGTATTCCGATACGTTGCCACAAAGATAGTAAAAGCCCCAAGAATCAGGAGTTCCTTCCTTCGTAGGTACTGGAAAACCTCTTGAAAAGTTCACGCTACATCCCTCTTGAAGGCAACTACACGTAATTCCTTCTTCGCTTTCTCTCTGGGCAACTTTTTTAAGTTCTTCACATTTTGGAAGTCGGAAAAGATACTTCCCTCCAAACCTTTCATTTAAGGAGGAAAGAATTTTCTCTATAGCCGTCCTATCAAGGCATGTTACAGGAAGGGATGAAACCTTTTCTCCGTAAATACTTTTTAGTCTTTCCAAAAAGTTTCTTAGACATTTGTTTTCAAGATCAATCCCTAAGGATTTTAATACATTGTAGTTTAATTCTTCCGATAATAAATACCTGTGATCTCCAATAGGAATGAAAACCAGTTTTTCTTTACCTAAGGAAAGAACAATTTTCTTGCTGGTAAACGGTCTAAAACCGAAAATTGAAGCCAACCCTATTTTGCCATTCTTAGTGTAGAAAGGAATTAACTTGATGTAGGTTATAACTACGGGAAGTTCTTCTTCTTTCTTTGTCTTTGAGAAGGTTTCTCTTGTAATTACTTTGCTTTCCTTAAAAGTTATTTGTAAGTTCTTTATTTCCTTAATAAGACTATCGAGGAAATTTCTGTATGCCAAGTCTACCGATAAGAATTCACCTTTTTGAGGGGTGGGAATGAAGAATTTTTCTTTTCTCTTTTCGTTTTCTACTTCTTTTTCCATATTCTCTATTAGACATCCTACAGTATCACATTGAGGAAATGAGACAAGCAGTTTTTCTATTCTTTTTGTTTGATAGCTACTTTCCCTTCTTATCTGTAGAATTTTTTCCCTATACTCCTTAAGCTTTTCTTCATATTCTTTGCAGTAAGGATTATCAAGTAGTGTCTTATCATTTATGTTAAATAGAATTCCTTTCCCTTTTACTTTATCTAAAAAGGTTTCTATGGAATCTTTCCCGCTGACTATTACGCTAAATGTATCTAAATCTTCTCTTTTCTCTCTTTCTCCGAGAATTAAACTTTTGTTTTCTCTTTTAAAAGGATAAAAGTAATAGACCGTTCCTGTTATTATCTTTTGGGAGGACTCGTCAAAAAATGGCTTGATTAGTATTCTCTGCTTTAGTGTTGCCGTTCCAAACTTGTAGTTTTTTATAAAAAACTGGTAATTCCTACTTCTGTTTTCTAATGTTAGTTTAACTTTTTTCTCTATGTTCTCAACTCCTAAGGTTTCTACTATTTTGCTTACGTCTAACTTGGGTAGTATTTCAGTCGGATTGTCTTCTGTTCTTAGGTAAGTAAGAACACATACCGGTAAATAGAAATCTTCCTCTTCTTTAAATAGTGCTTGGCTGATGTATTTGTCTATGTTCTCCAGTTTTGCATCCTCAGGAATGTCATAGGTAGCGATTAGGACTTTTAATTTTCGTAAGTTTTTCTTGTACTTTTCAATGTCGGTATCTTTTGTCTTTCTGAACCTTTCCAGCTGTGAGATTGCTTCTTCTTCAGAAACCCTTTTTTCTTCCTTTAAAATATTTAAAATCTTTTCAGATTTAAGAAGTTTGGTTGCTTCTTCAATTGAAAGTCCTCCCGGAAACTTCACTTCAAAACCGAAAACTTTAAAGGAAGTTATGAAGGTTAAAACTATAATCGTTAATACTAACCTCATAGTTCTTCCTTTAGTTTACGTATTTTTTCTTTATAACTTGGATAGAAATGGTCAATAGATACATTGTGAATTTCCTTCTTTAACTCTCTTAAATCTTCGTCGTAAAGTTTGTCTAACATTTTCTTTTCGATTAACTCAGAAATTGGAGGAAGGTATTCAAATGAATAAGGATAGGAACTCTTTTCCATCGGCTTCCAGAAAAAGAATACGTTTTTATACTTTTTCTCTTTAAGCTTTCTCTTATCCACGTAAGTTATTTCAAGTGTGGATTTATAAGCTCCATCTACGAGGTAAATATAAGGTACGTAGTACACTACATCGAGTTCTCCATCTTCAAAGAAGTAGTCATAACCCTCTACCCATATCCTGTCCACTCCAATTGCGGAGGTTTCTCTTACAAGGAGAATTTTCTTAGCTTCTGGAATAGGGAAAGTTATTAGTATTGGTACTTTAGGTTTAAACAAGAGGATTTTTACAGCCGTACTTTCAGGAGAAGCTTTGTAAGTTAGTAAGGGAGATGTCTTTTCTATAAATGCTTTTCGTTCAGGAGTATAGCTAATTTTCACATTTGGACTTGTTCCACACGATGAAAGAACCAAACTTAAAACCGTAAGGATTTTTACTAAGTTTTTCCTTACCATCTCCTTTCCCCTCTTGTATCAATTATTCCAAGTTCGTGGAGAGTCTCCAAAATCTTTTCTATAATTTGATACTCCTTCAAATCACTATCTACCATTTCCATTTCTAAAACTCTATTTGCAAAAGTAACTTTATCTTCACTGTTAACAAAGGTATCTACTAAAAAACCTTCTTCATCTTTATGGATAATAGTTAAAACCTCTACTCCCTTTTTGTCCATATAATCTTTAAGGGCATCAAGATCGTTATCTTCGTAAAGTTGAATAGGTCTTTGACCATAAGCGAAGAAAACATTCTCAAAAGGTTTATAGTAAGAAAGAACTTCTTCTTTTAAAGCCTTTTTAAGACCTTCAACGTTGATGTTGGTAGTTTTTAACTTTGGTTCCATCACTACCAAATAACGAAGACTTCCTGCAAAAGAAATATTAACAAGTCCTAAGATTAGTATAAGAATTCTAAGAAACCTCATTCTTTCCCCCTTTTTCGGTAATAACTTTTCTATTCTTTATTCTCATAATTCTATCTACTTCTTTGTAATCTTTTAAATGTTCCTTGTGGGTTATGAGGAGGATTCCTTTTTTTTCTTTTCTAGCTAAGTTTACAAAGGTGTTCCAGACAACTTTTTCTGCATCTTCGTTAAAAGACCTAAGCATCTCGTCTGCGAGAATGAAGGGAGCGTCAATTAAAAAAGCTCTACATATTGAAACTATTTCTCTCTGTCCGTTAGAAAGTTCTCCTATGTTTTTTTTTAAAAGGAAAGAAAGGGATATTTTTCTTATATCTTCATCTCCATCAAACTTAAAAGTTTCTATTAGTTCTTCTAATCTCTTTTTTACCTCTTTCTCTTTCTTTCCCGATAGAGTAGCAGAAAAGAGTAAGTTTTCTTTTACATTTAAGTTCTGAAAAAAAAGAAACTGGGAAGGTATGAGAGAAATAACTTCTTTCCGTTTCTTGTTTGCTTCCTGAATGCTTTTAATTTCTTTTCCGTTCCACAAAACTTTTCCTTTGGTAGGAGGAAGAAGATATGAAAGAATCTTAAAAAGGGTTGTTTTTCCCGATGCTGAAGGTCCAAAAAGAAGAGTAATTTCTCCTCTCTTGATCTCAAAGGAAACATCTTCTTTAAAAAGCCACGACTTAGACTCTCTAAAATTCACGTTTTCAATTCTCAAGGAGGATTCTACCATTAGAAAGAACCTCCCAAAATGGTTATACCAACAAAAGATTCTTTTTCTATTTTTTTTGCTAGATTTAAAAGATCAGTTTCATCTATAAAATAAAAATCTTCCGGAAATGAGAATCTTCTGATGAGATAACTTAGTTCCCATTCGGCGTTTAAAAATTTTACAGCAATTCCTACTCCTGCTTCTGTTGAAACTTGATTTCCTTTTTCGTCAAAGTAGTTTCTCATCCCACCTCTAAAAGATATCCACTTTGTTTGAAGTTCGAATCCTCCTCCAAAAAAGTTTAAATCGCTTACCCAAGGTTCTTTTAGAGTATCACTTAAAAGGATTTTGCCAGATGTTAGTTCCGCTATTACTACCATCTTTGGAAGTAATGAAGTTGTAGATATTCCCCATTCATACTCATCCAAATAATCGGATTCTGCAAGGTCTACCAACTTTACGTAGGTTTCCTCGTATTCTCCCCACGAATTGAGAGTAAGCTTTTTTATTGCTATAGGTTCCCAGTAATCCTTTATGCTTTTCCTCTTGTAAATGACTCCTGCATCGATAGTATAAATTCTATTTCCAAAAAAATGGGCTTTTAGTCCTACTGTATAAGGAATTGTTGTACTGTTTGAGGATTCCGAGTTGTATGTATCATCCTCTTCGTTTGTATCTATTCCTCCCACTCCAACCGTTCCTCCTACACTCAATCTTAGAAAATCTGTGTTAACTATACTTTTTCCAAAACCTAAGGTAAAAAATCCAAGTTCTGTGTTTCCCAAGCTGAATCCTGTACCGTACCTTGTAGGACTAGAATAAGAAAATTTAAACATGGTTGCCGTTGCAGTATCGGATAAGCTTTCTGTACTCAGATTTAAAGAAAATAAGGTTAAATCCTTAACACTCTTTTTAGTTAAAAACGGATATACCAATCCGGCTGGGTTTTCAAACAAAGCATTTGATCCAATTCCGTGAGCTACAAGGTTTCCCGCAAGGGCTAAACTTTTAGGAGTAGGGTATATTCCAAAGGGATCCGCTTTTGCGTTTTCTAATTGAAAGATGAAAAAGATAAAAAGAAATATAACTATACATTTACGGAGAATTATTCGAACCATACATTAACCCCCAAAGAGAAAAATTTTTCTTTTTTTACTTCCTCAAATGTATCTCCATAGGAGTTTACTATGTAAAAGGGAAAATAAAATTGACGATGTAAATAACTAAAACTTATCTCTGTTTTGGTAGATTTTATTTTAATTCTTCCTATACATATTCCAAATCCCACTTCTTTAGAAAAGTCTTTTCCACTTTCTGTTTTGTATGTTCTGAAAATTAAAGATACTAATGCTTCCGATGTAGAAATAAAAACACTGTTTGGATGTATGATCACTGCAGGCCTAACGTTGCCACCATTGCGATACAACCTACTCGCATACTGGAATGAACTCACAGTAGCTGCTGCTGCTGCTCAGTCTGCTGGACAGGCTGGTGGTCAAGCACTGGTAGAAGAACAAATGCCACAAGGAGAATAACATGGCTAAATTGATTAGAAAGATGAGTATCCCGGAGTATAGAGATTACCGTAAGGCACAGGAAGAAGGCA
>JBDOLX010000093.1:0-11840 GCA_039832905.1 Desulfurobacteriaceae bacterium
GTTGAACTCCTAAAGCCTGTTGCTATTGAAGAAGGTCTCAGATTCGCTATCCGTGAAGGTGGTAAAACTGTTGGTGCAGGCGTCGTTACTGAGATTTTAGACTAATTAGAGGGGTAGGTAATGGCTCAGGATCGTATAAGAATAAAACTTACAGCTTACGATCACAGATTACTTGATAGATCTGTTCAGGAGATTATTGAAACTGTTAAGAGGACTGGTGCTATTGTCGCCGGTCCTATTCCTCTTCCTACAAAACGCTCCGTGTGGAGTGTAATCAGATCTCCACACAAATATAAGTATTCTCAAGAGCAGTTTGAAATTAGAAGACACAGAAGACTTCTTGACATTAAGAATCCAAAGCCACAAACCGTGGAAGCTTTGATGGATCTCAAGCTTCCCGCCGGTGTTGATGTAGAGATAAAGCTTGACTAATGAAGAGGTGAAAGGATGAAGGGTATCCTTGGTAGAAAAGTTGGAATGACTCAAGTCCTTACAGAAGATGGAAAGGCTATCGCTGTTACAGTTATAGAGGCAGGTCCTTGTACAGTAGTTCAGAAAAGGACTCCAGAAAAGGACGGATATTCTGCTCTTCAACTAGGATTTATGGAAACAAATAAAGATGAAAGTAAATATCCAAAACCACTGCTTGGGCACTTTAAAAAAGCTGGTATCAAGCCAACAAGATGGCTTAGAGAAGTTAAGTTTGACAACATTGACCAGTACAACGTTGGGGACAAAATAACTGTAGATATCTTCCAAGTGGGAGAGAAGGTAGATATTACTGGAAAGTCTAAGGGTAGAGGTTTTGCAGGTTACCACAAGAGACATGGATTTAGTGGTGGTAGGAGATCTCACGGTTCAGATTTTCACGAAGGACCAGGTTCTATCGGTGCCTGTGCAGACCCAGGTAGAGTTCACAAAGGAAAGAGAATGGCAGGACACTACGGAAATGAAACTGTAACTGTTAGGAACTTAGAGATTGTAGATATCATTCCTGAAAAGAATCTAATTCTCGTTAAAGGTGCAGTTCCAGGACATAAAGGTGGACTCGTTATAGTTAAAGGAAAGTAAGGGGTGAGAAATGGAGCTTAAGGTAGTAAATACTCAAAACCAAGAAGTGGGAACAGTTTCTATAAAAGACGAAATAGCTAATGCACCTATAAAGAGGCATGCTGTTTGGGAAACTGTTAAATGGCAGCTTGCTAAGCGCAGACGTGGAACCCACTCTACAAAGACTCGTGGTGAAGTAAGAGGTGGTGGTAGAAAGCCTTGGCCCCAAAAGCACACAGGACGTGCTCGCCAAGGTTCTATTAGAGCTCCACAGTGGGTTGGTGGTGGAGTAGTTCACGGACCAAAGCCAAGAGACTACTCTTACCCACTTCCAAAGAAAGTTAGAAAAGTAGCTCTTAGAAGCGTTATCGCAGGAAGATTACAAGAAGGAAATGTTATTGTTGTTGAAGACTTTTCCTTTGAAAAGCCAAAGACAAAGCAAGCAGTAGAGTTCCTTAAGAACTTAGGACTTGAGAATGAAAAAGTTCTTATCGTTGTTCCACAAGATCTTGATGTAAATACATATCTATCCTTTAGAAACCTTCCAAATGTTAAGCTTTTACCAATTGAAGGTCTCAACGTTTATGACGTTCTTTGCTACGATAAGTGCATTCTCTTTAAGTCAATCTTACCTAAACTAGAGGAGAGGTTATCGCTATGAGGACTCCCTATGATATAATCCTTCGCCCAATTATTACTGAGAAGAGCGTTAAGCTTGCAAACCTTGAAGTAAAAAGCTCTAAGACGAAGGAAAAGAAGAAGATTACAAAGATTACTTTTGAAGTAGCAATGGACGCTACAAAACCTGAGATAAAGGAAGCTGTAGAGAAAATCTTTGGCGTTAAAGTTGAGAAAGTTAACACAATGATCGTTAAAGGTAAAAGAAAGGGTATAAGGTTCTTAAGAGGAAGAAAGAAGGACTGGAAGAAGGCTATCGTTACTCTAAAGCCTGGATACGAAATTGACCTCGAGAAACTCTAAAAAGGAGTTGAGCAATGGGAATTAAAAAGTTTAAGCCATACACACCTTCAAGGCGTTTTATGACCGTTTCCGACTTTTCTGAGATTACGAAGACCGAACCAGAAAAGTCTCTTACAGTAGGGTTTGTAAGGGGAACAGGTAGAAACAACCAAGGTAGAATTACTTGTCGTCACAAAGGTGGTGGACATAAGAGACGTTACAGAATAATTGACTTTAGAAGGGACAAGATAGGTATTCCTGCTAAAGTTGTTGCTATTGAGTATGACCCAAACAGATCTGCAAGAATTGCCCTTCTTGTTTATGCTGATGGTGAAAAAAGATATATCTTGTGGCCAGATGGACTAAAAGTTGGTGATACAGTAATTGCTGGACCAGACGCTGAAATTAAAGTTGGAAACGCTCTACCTCTTAGAAATATTCCTGTTGGTACAATCGTTCATAACGTTGAACTAAAGCCTGGAAAAGGTGGACAGCTTGCAAGAGCTGCTGGAGCTTTTGCTCAGCTAATGGGTAAAGTGGGAGATTACGCACAGCTTAGACTTCCTTCTGGAGAGTTAAGACTTGTTCACCTTGACTGTATGGCCACAGTTGGACAAGTTGGAAACCTTGACCATGAAAACATTGTTATTGGTAAAGCTGGAAGATCTAGATGGCTTGGTATCAGACCAACTGTTCGTGGTACAGCAATGAACCCAGTTGATCACCCACACGGTGGTGGTGAAGGTAGAACATTCGGTAAACATCCTGTTACTCCTTGGGGTCAACCAACTAAAGGTTACAAGACAAGAAGATCTAAGAAGTATTCCGATAAATTCATTATTAAACGTCGTACTAAGTAGGAGGTTTAAATGGGACGTTCATTAAAAAAGGGTCCCTACGTGAACCCTAAGATACTTAAGAAAGTTAGAAAGATGAATGAAACAGGTGAAAAGAAAGTAATTAAAGTTTGGGACAGGGCTTGTACAATAGTTCCTGAGTTTATAGGACATACATTTGCTGTTTACAACGGACAGAAGTTTATTCCTGTATACGTTACTGAACAAATGGTTGGACACAAACTTGGAGAGTTCTCTCTTACAAGAACCTTCAGAGGACATGCTGGTCAGAAGCAAAAAGTTGCTAAGAAGAAATAGGAGAGGTAGACCATGGCTGTTGAACAAAGAGAATACTATCAACAAGGAGAAAGGGGTTTTGAAACTCCTCAGGAAGCAAGGGCTATTTGGAGAAGAGCCAGAATGTCTGCTTCTAAGGTTAGACTTGTTATAGATCTAATAAGAGGAAAACACGTTGAAGAAGCCCTTGCTATTTTGGCTAACAGCCCTAAGAAAGCTGCTAGAATGATTGAAAAAGTTTTAAAAAGTGCTATAGCTAATGCTGAACAAAAAGGAATGAACCCTGAAGAACTTTTTGTTAAAAGAGCTTACGTTGATGAAGGTCCAACAATGAAAAGGGTTAGACCTCGTGCTATGGGAAGAGCTAACATTATTAGACGTAGAACCTGCCACATCACAGTTGTGGTAGGAAAACCTGAATCAAAATAGTGGGGGTATACCTTGGGACAGAAAGTTCATCCTATAGGATTTAGACTTGGAATTACAAAAGATTGGGAATCTAAGTGGGTTGTTAAAGAAAAGAGTAAATATGTTCAGTTTTTACATGAAGACATAAAGGTCAGAAACCTTATTAAGAACAAGTATTACCACGCAGGAATTGCAAGAATTGATATTGAAAGAACACCTGAAAGAATTAATATCAGAATTTGGGCTGCTCGTCCAGGACTACTTATTGCTAGAAAAGGGGCAGAAGTTAAAGCTCTTAGAAAGTTTCTAGAGGAACTTACAGGAAAGAACGTTTACATTAGTATTGAGGAAGTGAAGTATCCTCAACTTAATGCTCAACTTGTGGCAGAAAACGTTGCTCAACAGCTAGAGCGCCGTGTGGCGTTCAGGCGTGCAATGAAAAGAGTTATTGCAGATGCTATGAAGGCAGGTGCAAAAGGTATTAAAGTTCAATGTGCCGGAAGACTTGGTGGTGCCGATATGGCTAGAAAAGAATGGTACCGTGAGGGAAGGGTACCATTGCAGACAATAAGAGCAGACATAGATTATGGCACTGCAATAGCAAAGACAAAGTATGGTGTTATTGGCGTTAAAGTTTGGATCTACAAAGGAGACGTTTACAAGGACGAAACTGAGGAAATTCTCAAGAAAATTGAGAAAGAAGTAAAACAAGAGATGGCGAGAGGTGAATAACCATGTTGATGCCAAAAAGGACAAAGTTTAGAAAGCAGCAAAGAGGAAGACTCAAAGGAAAGTCTTATAGAGGTAACACTCTTGCCTTTGGAGATTACGGTATTCAAGCGCTTGAACCTGCTTACGTTACAACTAACCAAATTGAAGCCGCGAGAGTTGCTATTACAAGAACAATGAAAAGAGGTGGTAAGGTTTGGATTAGAATTTTCCCTGACAAACCTTACACAAAGAAACCTCTTGAAACCCGTATGGGTAAAGGTAAAGGTAACGTTGAAACTTGGATGGCTAAGGTTCTTCCAGGAAGAATTATGTTTGAAGTTGCTGGTGTTGCTGAAGATGTAGCCTTTGAAGCTCTAAGACTTGCTATTCATAAGCTTCCTATGAAGTGTAGAATCGTTAAGAGAGAAACCGTAGGTGGGGAGTAAGATGAGGAAGTACACCGAGGAACTTAGACAGAAATCTACTGATGAACTCAAAAAAATGGTTGTAGAGCTTAAGGAAAAACTTCTTAAGCTTAGATTTAAAAATGCTTTCGGTCAGCTTGAGAATCCTATGGAGATTAGAAAGACAAGAAGACAGATAGCCCGTATTCTCACAATCCTTAGAGAACGCGGTGTTAAGGCTTAATGGAGGAAGCGATGGCTGAAACTAGAGTTAATAGAAGAAAAGTAAGAGTTGGCGTTGTGGTTAGCGATAAAATGGACAAGACTGTTGTTGTTAGGGTTACGAGAGAATTCCGTCACCCTATTTACGGTAAAAGAGTTAAGCTTTCCAAAAAGTACATGGCCCATGATGAAAATAATGAATGTAGAGTTGGTGATATTGTGAAAATTATGGAAACAAGACCACTCTCTCGCCATAAAAGATGGAGAGTGGTTGAAATTATTGAAAGAGCTAAAAGACTTGGAGAAGAAGTAGAGGAGTAAACTTCTTTAAAGGAGTGGAGAGATGATTCAGGTTCAGACATACCTTAACGTTGCTGATAACACTGGAGCAAAACGTGTCCAGTGTATCAGGGTTCTTGGTGGTTCTAACAGAAAGTATGCATCTTTGGGAGATCAAATTGTTGTTACTGTAAAGGAAGCAATCCCAAACGCTACAGCTAAGAAGGGAGAAGTTTATAGAGCAGTTGTTGTTAGAACTAGAAAGGAAGTAAGAAGACCTGATGGGACTTATATAAAGTTTGATGATAATGCGGTGGTTCTCCTTAACAAGCAGGGAGAACCTCTAGGAACACGTATTTTAGGACCAGTTGCAAGAGAGACAAGGCAAAAAGGATTTACTAAAATTGCCTCACTTGCTCCAGAAGTTATTTAAGGAGGATTCTAATGGCTAAGGCTAAGAAAAAATTTAAGATAAAGGCCGGCGATAAGGTTATCGTAATTGCCGGTAAGGATAAAGGAAAAGTTGGTAAAGTTCTAAAGGTTCTTCCTGAAGAAGAGAGAGTTATTGTTGAAGGTGTAAGAATTGTTAAGAAGCATTTAAAGCCAAGTCAAAAGTATCCTGAAGGTGGAATTATTGAAAAAGAAGCTCCTATTCATATAAGCAATGTTATGCTTGTTGATCCTAAGACTGGAAAGACAACAAGGGTTGGCATAAAATTTGTGGACGGTAAGAAAGTTAGATATGCTAAGCGTTCTGGTGAAATCATTGATGAAATCAGTAAACCGCAGAAAGCGGGTCGGTAATCCGCAAAATTAAGGAGGAAAGATGGCTGAAGAAAAGTACATACCAAGACTAAGGAAAAAGTATCAGGAAGAAGTAGTTCCTGCTCTTATGAAGAAGTTTGGATATAAGAACATAATGGAAGTTCCAAAGATTGAAAAGATCGTTGTTAATATGGGTGTTGGTGAGGCTGTTCAAAACATTAAAGCTCTTGAAAACGCTATGAATGACTTAGCTTTAATTACTGGACAAAAGCCTTCCGTTAGGAGGGCGAAAAGATCGGAAGCTGGTTTTAAGCTTCGTAAGGGAATGCCTATCGGTGCTAAGGTAACTCTTAGAAGAGATAGAATGTGGGAATTCCTTGATAGACTTATTTCTATCGCTCTTCCAAGGGTTAGAGACTTTAAAGGGCTATCTCCTAAGTCCTTTGATGGAAGAGGAAACTACAACTTTGGTTTAGAGGAACAGACTGTTTTCCCTGAAATTGACTACGATAAAGTTGACAAAATTAGAGGTATGAACATTACAATCGTTACTACTGCTGAAACTGATGAAGAAGCAAAAGCTCTTTTAGAGCTTCTTGGATTTCCATTTAGGAAATAATTTAAGGAGGAATTATGGCTAGAAAGGCTTTAATAGTTAAAGCTCAAAAAGAACCAAAGTTTAAAGTTAGAAAATACAACAGATGCCCTCTATGTGGTCGCCCAAGAGGGTTTATAAGAGCTTTTGGAATGTGCAGACTTTGTTTTAGAACTCTTGCTCTTCAAGGAAAAATTCCTGGCATTAGAAAGGCAAGCTGGTAAAACTTAAAAGGAGAGGTAAGCAAGCCATGATGATGGATACAGTAGCAGATTTCTTGTCAAGAATTAGGAACGCAAACCTTGTTTATCATGAATATACAGATGCTCCTTACTCTAAGGTAAATGAAGCTATTGCTAAGATTTTAAAGGAAGAAGGTTTTATTAAGGATTATGAAATTAGAGAGGAACCTTTCAAAAGATCTAAAAATCCTGAGAACAAGAAGAAAATTATCAGAGTTTATCTTAAGTATGGTCCAAACAAAGAAAGAGTTATTAATGAAATAAAGAGAGTTAGTAAACCTGGTAGAAGAATTTATGTTGGAAAAGATGAAATACCTCTCGTTAAAGCTGGTCTTGGTATAGCAATTCTCTCTACTAACAAAGGAATTATTCCTGGTTATAAAGCAAGAAAACTTGGTGTTGGTGGAGAAGTTCTCTGCTACGTTTGGTAAAACTGATTAAAGGAGTGGGAAGATGTCTAGGATAGGTAGAATGCCTGTTGAGATACCTCAAGGAGTAACTGTAGAAGTAAAACCAGGAAACCATGTAGTTGTTAAAGGGCCTAAAGGAACTCTCGAATATACATTCAATCCAAAGCTTACTATAAAGGTTGAAGATAACAAGGTTATTGTTGAAAGACCAAACGATGAAAAGCAGATGAGAGCTCTTCACGGAACGACAAGAGCTCTTATAAATAACATGGTAATAGGTGTTTCAAAGGGATTTGAGAAAGTTCTTGAAGTTAAAGGTCTTGGTTATAGAGCTTTTGTTAAAGGAAAGACTCTTGAACTTCATCTTGGATTTTCACATCCGGTTCTTTACCAAATTCCTGATGATATACAGATAGAAGTTAATAGGGACAACAATATTTACGTTAGAGGAATTGATAAGCAAAAGGTTGGTCAAGTAGCAGCTGAGATTAGATCCTTCAGACCACCTGAGCCATACAAGGGTAAAGGTATTAGATACAGAGGAGAGAGAGTTGTTCTTAAGGCTGGAAAGTCTGCTAAGAAGTAATCCTTAATTAGGAGAGGTTAACAATGGCGAAGTTAACGAGAAGAGAAAGAAGACTTAAGAAACATAGAAGAGTAAGAAAGAAAATTTTTGGAACTCCTGAGAGACCAAGGTTAGCTGTATATAAAAGCCTAAAGCATATCTATGCTCAGATAATTGACGATGTAAACGGCGTTACTTTAGTTGCAGCTTCTACTCTTGATAAAGAAATAAGACCAAAGATGCCTGAGCTTACAAAAACAGAAGAAGCTTATGAGGTTGGAAAGCTTATAGCTAAAAGAGCCCTTGAGAAGGGAATTAAGAAAGTTGTTTTTGACAGAGGTGGTTTCATCTATCACGGAAGAGTAAAAGCCCTTGCTGAAGGTGCAAGGGAAGGTGGACTTGAATTTTAAGGGAGGTATTTGATGGCTGAGAGAGTAAGACCTGAGGGGCTTGAATTAAAGGAAAGACTTGTTCATATCAATAGAAACGCGAAAGTTGTAACTGGTGGTAGAAAGTTTAGCTTTACGGCTTTTGTTGTAGTTGGAGATGGTAAGGGAGTAGTAGGATTTGGTAGAGGAAAAGCTGCTGAAGTACCAGATGCTATAAGAAAAGCAGTTGAAGACGCTAAAAAGAATTTGATTAGAGTTCCTGTTGTTGATGGAACTATTCCTTTTGAAGTTCAAGCTAAGTTCGGTGGATCAAGAATTATTATGAGACCGGCCGCTCCTGGTACTGGAGTTATTGCTTCCGCTCCAGTTCGTGCTGTTCTTGAGTCTGCAGGAGTTACGGATATTCTTACAAAGGTTATCGGTTCTACAAATCCTCACACAGTTGTTAGAGCTGTTATCAAAGCTCTTTCCCAGCTTAAAACTCCAGAGGAGTTTGCAAAGCTTCGTGGTGTTCCTGTAGAAGAACTAAGAAGAAGATGGAAGCTTCCAGGTAGAAAGATTACTAAGGAAGGAGAGATCGTTAGGAGGTAATTATGGCTAAGGTTAAGATAACCCTTGTGAGGGGACTTGCTGGAAAGAGCAAAAGAAAGAAAAGGACTTTAGAAGCTTTAGGACTTCGCAAAAGGGGTAAGTGCACTATTAAAGAACTTAACCCTGCAATTGAAGGTATGATTGAAAAGGTAAAAGAACTTGTAAAAGTTGAACCTGTGGAGGAGTAAGATGGAACTCAAATTACATAACTTAGGTCCAAATCCAGGAGCTGTTAGAGAAAAGAAAAGAGTAGGTAGAGGTCACGGTTCCGGTCACGGTAAGACTTCCGGTAGAGGTCAAAAAGGTCAAAAGGCTCGTGCTGGTTGGAAAGGTGGAACAAGACCTGGATTTGAAGGTGGACAAACACCTCTTTATATGAGATTTCCAAAAAGAGGTTTCTCTAACGCTCCATTTAAGAAAGAATACGCAATTGTTAACGTTAAGGATTTAAACGATAGATTTGAAGATGGGGCTGTAATTACTCCTGAAGTTCTAAAGGAAGCTGGGCTTGTTAAGAGGAATTTATCTATAAAGATCTTAGGAGATGGAGAGTTAACTAAAAAGCTTACAGTTAAAGCTCATAAGTTTTCTGCTTCTGCTAAAGAAAAAATTGAAGCTGCTGGTGGTACTTGTGAGGAGATAGCTTAGGAGTTTCGGAATGAATCTATCCAAAATACTCTTTAACGTTACGGAAGTACCTGAACTTAGAAAAAGATTTCTATTTACTATGTTGCTCCTAGCCGTTTATAGGCTAGGAGCCCATATTCCTACTCCCGGAATAGATGTAAATGCTTTAGCCGATTTTTTTAAAAGAGCACAAGGAACAGTTTTTGGTTTTATGGATGTCTTTTCTGGAGGAGCTTTAAGTAAACTTACAATTTTTGCTCTTGGAGTTATGCCTTACATCAGTTCTGCAATTATCATGCAGCTTCTCACAGTTGCTATACCATCCATAGAAAAGCTTGCGAAAGAAGAGGGAGAGCACGGTAGAAGGAAGATAAATCAATACACCCGCTATGGAGCAGTTCTACTTGCCTTTATCCAATCTCTCGGTATTGCAATTGGTCTTGAGAGTATGAAAACTCCTACTGGCGTTCCGGTAGTTCCAAATCCTGGCTTTACCTTCATATTTGTTTGTGTTACCTGCTTAACTGCCGGTGCTACCTTCTTAATGTGGCTTGGAGAAAAGATAACGGAAAAAGGTATCGGTAATGGAATGTCTATTCTAATTTTTGCAGGAATAATTGCAAGCGTTCCTAACGCAGTTATAACAACTTTTACATTATTTAAGAATGGAGAAATTTCCCTATTTAAGCTTATAGGTATTGGGATTATCGTTATTTTAATGATCGCAGCAATTGTTTACATTCAGGAAGCTGAAAGACGAGTCCCTCTCCAGTATGCAAGAAGGAATATAGGAAGGCAGGCTGTTGGTAAATATACAAGCTATCTTCCAATTAAGCTAAACCCTGCAAACGTTATTCCTATTATCTTTGCAGCTTCTGTTTTAATGTTTCCTGCAACAATCGCTAAATTTGTTCATCATCCTATAGCTCAGGCAATTTACGATGCTTTACAACCAGGTAGTACTCTTTATCTAATTGTTTACTCACTTCTCATATTCTTCTTTACGTACTTCTACACGGCCATAATTTTTAATCCTGAAGAGATCGCTGAGAACCTCAATAAACATGGTGGTTTTATTCCTGGAGTGAGAGCTGGATCTGATACAGCAAAGTACTTGGACAGGATCGTTTCAAGACTTACCTTCGCTGGAGCTGTCTTCCTAACTCTCGTAGCTGTTATTCCGATTTTAATAACCCAAAATATGCACCTTCCTTTTTATTTTGGAGGGACTGCGATTCTTATCGTAGTTGGAGTTGCTTTGGATACCTTACGAAGAATGGAAGCTTACGCACTTTCCATTTCCTATGAAGGATTCTTAGGTAGAAGGAAGAGAAAAAGAAAATTAGGTGTGACTACTGGGGGTTAAAGTGATAAAGGTAGTTTTTCTTGGACCACCAGGTGCAGGAAAGGGAACACAAGCAGTAAGACTTGCTGAAAAGTACGAGGTTCCTCACATATCTACAGGTGATATTTTAAGATCTGCAGTAAAAGAAGGAACAGAACTTGGAATGCTCGCCAAAAGCTATATGGACAAAGGTGAGCTTGTTCCTGACGATGTTATCATTGGAATCATAAGAGAAAGACTATCTCAAACCGATGTAAAGGAAAAGGGATTTATTCTTGACGGATTCCCAAGAACTTTAGCTCAAGCTGAAAGCCTTGATGCAATGCTTGAAGAACTTAATATGCCTCTTGATAAGGTAATTTACTTAAACGTTAATGATGAAGAAATAGTTAAAAGACTCTTGGCTCGTGGTAGAGCAGATGACACAGAAGAGGTAATAAGAAACAGACTTGAAGTCTATAGAAAACAAACTGCACCTTTGATTGACTATTATTCCGCCAAAGGGCTTCTTGTTGAGATTAATGGTATCGGTGATATAGAAGAAATTACCAAGAAAATAGAGGAGAGCTTAGGTCTAAATGGTTAAGAAAAAAAAGAAGGGAATAATTCTAAAAAGTAAAGAAGAGATAGCGAAACTTAGAACTGCTGCTGCAACTACAATGGAAATTCTCCTGAAAATAGCGGAACAGATTGCTCCTGGTATTAGTGGATTGGATATAGATCAGATTGCTAGGAGTTTATGTAAAGAGTATAAAGTAAAGCCTGCTTTTCTCGGTTACGGTGGTTTTCCAGGGGCAATCTGTGTTTCCGTTAATGAAGAAGTTGTTCATGGATTACCAACAAAAAAGAAAGTTCTTAAGGAAGGGGATATTGTCAGTTTAGATTTTGGTGCAATCGTTGATGGTTGGGTAGGAGACGTAGCCTTAACTGTTCCAGTTGGGAAAATTAGCGAAACTGCCCAAAAACTTATTAATGTTACAAGAGAATCTTTATATAAAGGTATTGAGGCTGCAAAAGCAGGTGGAAAACTAATAGATATTTCAAGGACAATTCAAGACTTTGTGGAATCTCACGGGTTTAACGTAACTCGCGGTTATGCAGGTCACGGGATTGGAAGGTCTTTACACGAGGAACCGTCTATTAC
>JBDOLX010000093.1:11850-61333 GCA_039832905.1 Desulfurobacteriaceae bacterium
TAAAGATGGTAAACTTTCCGCTCATTTTGAACACGATATTGCTATTACTGAAGATGGGACTATAATTATGTCCGCAATTTAAATTTTACAAAACTTTTTTGGGGAAAAGATGGCGAAAGAAAAAGGAATTCAGGTTGAAGGTAAAGTAGTAGAAGCTCTTCCTAACGCGTACTTTAAGGTTGAACTTGATAACGGTCATCAAGTTCTAGCTCATGCTTCAGGAAAAATGAGGGTCCACTTCATTAGGATACTGCCAGGCGACCGTGTGGTCGTTGAGCTTAGTCCTTATGACCTTACAAGAGGAAGAATTGTTTACAGAAAAGGATAATCCCTTCCTTATAAGAAACCGCGGCTGATGGCACACTGAAAAATTTATGAGGAGAGGAGAAAGATGAAGGTAAGGCCATCTGTAAAAAAGATTTGTCCTAAGTGTAAGATCATTAGAAGAAAAGGCGTAGTAAGGGTAATTTGCGAAAACCCAAAGCACAAACAAAGACAGGGTAAGTAAGGAGGCTAGAGGTGGCTAGAATAGCAGGAGTAGACATTCCAGATAATAGGAAAGTTCCATATTCACTTGCTTACATTTACGGTATCGGAATCAAAACTGGATTTAAGATCTGTGAAAAAGCAGGAATTGACCCTGAAAAAAGAGTAAAGCAACTTACAGAAGAGGAAATTGCAAAGATTAGAAAGATTATCGAGAACGAGTACAAAGTGGAAGGTGATCTTAGAAAAGAAATTGCAATGAACATTAAAAGACTTATTGAAATTGGATGTTACAGAGGAGTTCGTCATAGACTTGGTCTTCCTGTTAGAGGACAAAGAACCAGAACTAATGCGAGAACTAGAAAGGGTCCAAGAAAGACTGTTGCTAATAAGAAGAAGGCTCCTAAGAAGTAATTTAATTAACTAGGTTTTTGGGAGGTTATTAATGGCAAGAGCCAGAAAAGGTGGTAAAAAGAAGCAGAAGAGAACTGTAGGTTTTGCTATTGCTCATATACAGACAACGTTCAACAACACAATAGTTACTTTTACAGATAAAGATGGAAATACTCTTTGTTGGGAAAGTGGTGGAACTGTAGGTTTTAAAGGAACTAGAAAAAGTACACCATACGCTGCTCAGCTTGCAGCGACAAAAGCTGCAGAAAGAGCTATGAAAGAGTTTGGAGTAAAGGACGTTGAAATAAGAATTAAAGGAAATGGTGGTGGTAGAGAAACTGCTATAAAAGCTATTGCTGCTGCTGGGTTAAATGTTAAGGCTATCAAAGATGTTACTCCAATTCCACACGATGGATGTAGACCACCAAAAAGAAGAAGGGTTTAATGGAGGTAATAGATGGGAAGATATACAGGTCCAAAGTGGCGTATTGCTAGACGTCTTGGAGTTAACATATACGTTGGAGAGGAAAAGACACAAAAAGGAAAGTCTATTCTTGATAGACGACCATATCCACCGGGACAGCACGGCCGTACACGTAGAAAGATCTCCTACTACGGTCGTCAGCTTATGGAGAAGCAAAAGGTTAAGTATTACTACGGTATAAGAGAAAGACAGTTTAGGCGTTTCTATGAAATGGCTGAAAGAATGAGAGGTCAAACCGGTGAAAACCTTTTAAAGCTTCTTGAAAGTAGACTTGACAACGTAGTTTACAGACTCGGTTTTGGTAAGTCCCATAGACACGCAAGACAGCTCGTTGTTCACGGGCACATCTTGGTAAACGGAAAGAAGGTAGATAGACCTTCTTACCTTGTGAAGCCTGGAGATGTTATTGAGGTTAAAGAAAAGAGTAGAGACATTCCTCAAATTAAAGAAGGTATAGAGCTTGCTCAAAAGCGTGGAATTCCTTCTTGGCTTGAACTTGACGCCGAAAACTTCAAGGGAGTTGTTAAGGCAGAACCAACAAGAGAAGAAATAGGGATACCAGTTGAGGAACACCTAATTGTAGAGCTCTACTCTAAGTAAGCTTTAAGCGTTTAGTGGAGGAAATAATGGTTGAATTTATTACTCCTGACAAGTTTGTCTGGGAGGAACACACTCCTACCTACGGAAGATTCGTAGTTGAACCTCTCGAAAAAGGATACGGTGTTACTATTGGGAATGCTTTAAGGAGAGTTCTTCTATCATCCATCGAAGGATCAGCTCCGACTGCCGTGAAGTTTGAAGGGGCTTACCACGAGTTTACAACTCTTCCTGGCGTTGTTGAAGATGTAACGGAGATAGTTCTTAACATAAAGCAACTAAGATTTGTTCTCCATGGAGATGGTCCTGTTTTTATAGAGCTTAAAAAGAAAGGACCAGGCGTTGTTTACGCTAAGGACTTTGATCTTCCTTCACAAGTTGAACTTCTAACTCCAGACCAAGAAATAGCAACTCTTGACAATGAGAATTCTGAGATAGAGATACACCTTAGAATAGACAAAGGAAAAGGATTCGTCTTATCCGAAGATATCCAACAAATTTTTGAGATTACTACTATTGGATGGATCCCTCTCGATGCAGACTTTTCTCCTATCAAGAAAGTAGCTTTCAGAGTAGAAGATACTAGAGTTGGTGGAAGAACAGACTATAATAAGTTAACAATGGAAATTTGGACTGACGGAAGCATTACTCCAAAGGATGCTGTTGTTAGAGCTACCAATATCCTAATTGAACACTTCTCTATGGTAAGAGACAAGTTAGTTGAGGCTCTTTTTGCTACTTCCAAAGCAGAATCTGGAGTTGAGGAACAAGAAGTATCCGAAATTTACACTAAATCCTTAGAAGAAGCAGGACTAAAGGGTAGAGCTTTAAAAGTACTGACTGAAAACGGAATTCAGACCGTGGGAGATCTTCTCAAATTAACAAAGAAAGATCTTGATTCTATGAAGGGACTTGGTAAGAAGTCTATTGCAGAAATAGAGAAATTTGTAGCTTCTCTTGGATTTGAGCTTGGAGGTGTGAAAGATGAGACATAGAGTGAAGGGAAAAAAGCTAGGAAGGCCAACTGAACATAGATTGTTAATGCTTAGGAACCTCGTTACTGATTTAATGGAGCATGGAAAGGTAGTTACAACTATTGCAAGAGCAAAAGAACTTAGAAGACTTGCAGATAAAGTAATAAACAAGGCCAAGCAAGAAGATAAAGTGAAAGCTATAAGAGATGTTTTAACAATAGTTACAAGAAAGGAAGTTGCGTATAAGCTTGTTAATGAAATTGCTCCAAAGTATCAAGATAGAAATAGCGGATATACAAGACTTTTACACTACAGCTTTAGAAAAGGAGACGCTGCTCCAACAGCTATAGTTATGCTCGTTGAACCAAAGGAAGCATCTGAGGAATAGTTAAGAATAAGTTTCTTCGAAGAATATGCCCCCGAAAGGGGGCTTTTTTATTTTGAAGCCTTCACAGGAACTTCTATCTCTATTTTCTCAAGATCATCATGAGAAATGTTTATAGATATAGCTTCTGCTTCTATAAAAGGAAACTTTTTCAGGGCATCAAGGATTGCGTTTTTTATTTCTTCCACTGCATTCGGGGGAATTCCAGTTCTATCGTATTTTAGAACTAACTTAAGTCTTTGTTTTGCAATTTCTTTACTGGGAGGCTTCTTATTAAAAGGCCAAAAGTCCATTTTTCTATTCTCCTCCTAACAATTTCTTCAGCTTGTCTAGAAAACTTTCGTTGTAGTCAAGTTTTAGGAACGGTACATTTTTTCCTAAAAGTCTCTCACTTATGTTTCGTAAAGCTTTTCCAGCGATAGAGTCTTCAAACAAGACAGCAGGTTCTCCTTTATTAATGTAAGAAACCATATTTTTATCTTCAGGAACTGTTCCTATAAGTTCTAAACCTAATATTTCCACTACCTCATCAGCATCAAGCATATCTCCTCTTGCAACTTTTTTAGGATCAAGCCTGTTAACTATTAGTTTAGGTTCACCTTTACCCATGTTTTCACACAATCCTACAACCCTGTCAGCATCTCTAATAGATGCCATTTCTGGGTTAGTAACTATTAAGACTCTGTCTGCAGGTGCAACTGCAGTCTTAAAACCATCTTCTATTCCAGCTGGTGAATCTATAAAGATGAAATCAAACTTTTTCCTTAATTCCTCTACTATTTTAACCAAGTCTTCAGGTTTTACAGCACTTTTATCTTTGGTTTGAGCAGCTGGTAAAAGGTAAAGGTTTTTAGTCTTTTTATCTTTTACTAAAGCTTTTTCAACAGTACAGGCACCTTCTATTACGTGGACAATATCATAGACAATTCTATTTTCTAAACCTAAAATAAGATCTAAATTTCTTAAACCTATATCCGCATCAATGGCTACCACTTTATATCCTTTAGAAGCTAAAGCTGTAGCAAGGTTACCCGTAACTGTACTTTTACCAACTCCACCCTTTCCAGAGGTAATGCAAAATACTTTGTCCGCCATTATCTCCCCTTTTCAAGAAATTCTATTTTTAAATTTCCAGCTTTAACCTTAGCTCTAAAGTTTAAATAAGCTTCCTTTCTATCAAAAACTTTTTCTACATTTGCAATTTCTATTCTAGGAGCTTCAAAGTAAAGGGATCTAACTTCTCCTTCGCTTTTCCCTATTCCTGCCTTAACTATGCCCCTTAAGCTTCCCATAACGTAAACGTTACCACCTGCTTCTATTTCAGCTCCAGGATTTACGTCGCCAAGGATTACCAAATCTCCTGTTGAGGTAATCTTCTCTCCAGAACGAACCGTTTTCCTTAGGAACTTAACCTCTTCTACTTCTGAACGTTCCTTCTCCTTGGCTGTTTGCATATTAAACAGATCACACGGAATGCCTACTGAAAGACAAATATCTCTATTCTCTTTGATATTAGTTTTAAATCCACAGAACGTCAATCCTTCAATGGACTCTATGAAGTCTTTAAGATCAAGAATTTCTTTGCGTGTAAGGAAATAGTCTTCTACAGAAACAACTATTCTTGATCCTTTTAGTAGAGAGTTTTTTCCCAAGATGAAACTTTTTATTCCTTCTATCGAAAAATTCTCTTTATTTACTAAAATCTCTATTCCTATTACGTTAGTTCCTCTAAGCTTGAAATTCATCCTTTTGTCCTTATTGAATTGGATTAAAATTTCCTCTTGAAATTCTATCACAGAGGAGATGAATGAAATTCTTGAGCGCTAAGGATAGTGGAAGGATTTCTATCTTTGGAATTCCTTACGACTCGACAACTTGTTTTAGGGCAGGAACTAGATTTGGACCTTCAGGAGTTCGGAATTTTTCTGAAAATTTGGAAACTTATAGTCCAGCATTAAAAAGGGATTTGGAAGATTTAGATTTTGTGGATTTGGGAGACATAGAAATTTCTGTTTCTCCCGAAAAAATGATAAAGGAAGTGGAGGAGTTCTTAACCGAAAAGAAGGTAGGAACACCCGTAATGATAGGAGGAGATCACTCTGTTAGTTACCCTGTAATTAAGTATCTAACAGAAAAGTATGGAAAGCTTACAGTTGTCCAATTTGATGCTCATGCGGACTTAAGGGACGAATATACAGGGACAAAGTTTTCTCATGCTTGTGTTATGAAAAGAGCTTTAGAACTAGGGTGTGATTTAATTCAGGTTGGAATTAGAAGTGGAACGAAGGAAGAATTTGAATTAATGGAAGACTCTAAAAGCATTATCTACTTACCGACTCCTGACAATCTTCCTAAGGTATTGGAGGAAGTAGAAACACCTGTTTATATTACTATCGACATAGATTTCTTTGACCCTTCGTTTGCACCGGGAACGGGAACTCCGGAGCATTGCGGTTTTTCACCTGTTGAATTCTTTGAAACTATTTATAAATTACCGCCTGTTAATATTGTTGGTTTTGATGTTGTAGAAATTTCTCCACCTTACGATCCGTCAGGTATTACTCAAGCCCTTGGGGCAAAGATTATTCGTGAGCTTATGCTCTTTTTCTGGGGGAAATAATGCTCTGGTTTACAGAATTTTACGAAGGCGAAGGAATGGATTTACAGGGAACAGGTCTTACTGTAAAGGTAAGAAAGGCTATAACTAAGAAAACACCCTTTCAAGAAGTTATACTGCTTGATACTGTAGATTTTGGAAAAATGCTTGTTCTTGACGGGGCTATACAGACGACGGAAAAAGATGAGTTTATCTATCACGAAATGATAGTTCACCCTGCACTTTTCACACTTGATAGGAAACCGGAAAAGGTTTTAGTAATAGGTGGAGGAGATGGAGGAACTGTTAGAGAAGTTCTAAAACACGAACCTAAAAAGGTTGAGATGGTTGAAATAGATAAAGATGTAGTAGAGTTTGCCAAAAGGGAGCTCCCTACAATATCTTGTGGCTTAAATGATGAAAGAGTAGAACTTATTTTTGATGATGGAAGAGAGTATATAAGAAATAAAGAAAACATTTACGATGTTATTATAGTGGACTGTTCAGATCCTATTGGCCCTTCAAAAGTTCTTTATGAAGAGGAGTTTTATAAAGATGCTTTTAAAGCTTTAAAGGAAGATGGAATCTTTGTTACCCAATCAGAATCTCCGTTTGCTCAAAGGAGAGTTTACGTAAAAGTTGTAAAAGAACTTCAGAAAGTTTTTCCTATAGTAAGGCCGTATCTGGCTTTCATTCCTACTTATCCTTCAGGAATGTGGAGTTTTACCATAGCTTCTAAGAAAAAAGATCCTCTTTCCTTAGAAAGAAACGTTCTTTTAAGACAAATTCAGGAACTTGAAAGAAAAACTCAAAAGCTTAAATACTATAACTCTCAAATTCACTTTGGAGCTTTTGCAATACCAAACTTTGTTTACAGGGAGGAGTAGAAATGGAAATACTTGAAAGAATCGCTCAGGAAGCAGAACAGAACACCCAAGTCCCTGCTTACCCAAGAAGTGTTGAAAAAGTTATCGCAGCAATAAGATCTACTTCTAACTTTTGGAAAATCGTAGATCTGTCTGATGAACCACTACCTCTTGTAGCTGAAATCTTAAAGCTTCTTAACAGAGAAGGACTTATTGCATTTGAAGGAACTCAAATTTTACTTACAGAAAAGGGTGCTGAGCTTGTAGAAAAGCTTGGAATTGAAAGTTTTGTTTCCCACAAGTGCCCAACCTGTAATGGAAGAAGCGTTGTTATTACAGACCTAAAAGAAGCGTTTGAGAAGTTTCTCAAAATCCAAGAAAACAGACCTCCTGCTATCCACCAGTACGACCAAGGTTATGTAACTCCTGAAAATACTTTTGCAAGAGTTGCTCTTGCAGATAGCAGAGGAGATTTAAGAGGAAAGAATGTAGTTGTTCTTGGTGATGATGACCTTATGAGTATTGCACTTGCTTTAACAGGACTTCCAAAGAAAGTTACAATCCTTGAAATAGATGAAAGACTTATTGACTTTATAAAGAAAGTTTCTGAAGAGTATAACCTTAACATCGATGCAAGAGTTCACGACCTAAGACAGCCTCTTCCAGAAGACGTTGTTGGAGCTTACGATACATTCTTCACAGATCCACCAGAAACTGTAGAAGCTATTAAGGCTTTCGTAGGAAGAGGAGTTGCTACACTTAAAGGACCAAGATGTGCTGGATACTTTGGGGTAACAAGAAGAGAATCTTCCCTTGATAAGTGGGCAAGAATCCAGAAAGTTCTCCTTGATATGGGACTTGTAATTACAGACCTTCTACACAACTTCAACGAGTATGTAAACTGGGATTACTATCAAGAAATGAGAGGATGGCAGCTTACACCTGTTAAAGAACCTCCAAAGGAAATCTGGTACAAGTCCACACAGTTTAGAGTTGAAACTGTTAGAGGATTCAAAGGATTTAACGATCCTATTGTTGGAGATATCTACAACGACGCTGAAAGTTCTACTACTTAAAACTTTCTTGAGGGTGGGAACTCCCCACCCTACTTATTTTTGTAATGATAAGGGAGACAGGCAAGTATTTTACTTTAATAATTTCATTTTCTCGGAAGCTTCTAATAGTTAGTCTATCTATTAAGACTTCTCCATTCCTGCACGTAATTCTTTTCTCGTAAAGGAAATTTCTAACTCTTGATACTTCGCAAGTAGTGCTTTGTAGATAGCTTTCTCCTCTTTTAGGAAACTGAAAAACATCTTCTGTAATTTCCAAAGATGTCGTTATTCCAACAAAAAGTAAGATTGTAAGAGGAACCATCAGTTCTAAGTGGTCTTTCCTTAATAGGAGTTGGAAAAGAATAATTAGAAGGTAAATGGACAGCACTATAAGTGATAGAGAAAATAAAAGATTTTTCACGAGGATAAGTATTACACCTACTTTTAAATCTATCCTTTCCTCCGAAAAGAGTTAAAAAACTACAAAAACATTATCCCCATCCTCTAACTTTTCTTCATCGGGAGGATTCAGTATTACCTCTTCTTTTCTCTCTATTGCTATCGGTAAGGCTTTATACCTTCTGAGATATCTTATAAGTTCGCCGAAAGTTTCAAAGTTACCTACCTCTTTTATTTTTACTTTCTTTATAGTACCTTCATTTGTTAAAAGTTTTTCCATTAGCTTCGCAGATCCAGGAGTGACAATACTATTAAACATTAATCTTCCAATGACTTTACCGTACATAAAAACTCCGTTTACTCCTAGTCTTTTCTCAAAAACTTCTGCGTTCTCATCGTGAAGAACTTCAACGTAAATCTTAGCTTTTGGATTCATTGTCTTTACAAGCATTGCTGTTAGTGCTGTTCTTGCATCTACGTTTCTGTCAGATAAACCTTCTTTTCTTTCACCCAAAATAACAACCTCAGATGCGTTTTGAATAGAAACTTCAACCAAAATCTGTTCTTTTGTAAAGTCTCCTTTTTTATAAAGAATGTACTTGCTTATATCCACTCCAAGTTCAGATTTCTCAAGTTCTGTAACTAAAACAACAGGTTTTTCCTTGTCCAGTCCAGTTCTTATTATTTCCTCTACAAGCTCTTCACCGCTTTCACTCCACCCACAAATAACAAGATGATTCTTTAATTTATCCATCTTTAGTCCTTCTCCTTTAAGAATGTTCATTCTGTTTATAAGGGTTGCTGAGAAAGTAGCAGTTAATGCTGATACAAGAACTATTCCCCCACTTATTAGCAAAGATGCCAAGAATTTTCCTTCTTTTGTGACTGGAGTAATATCTCCGTAGCCGACTGTTGAGATCGTTACAATTCCCCAGTATATGGCTTCAAAAACGGAGTGGAATGCTTTGTTCCCAGCGTTATATTCGTAGATGTATACAGTTAACGAAATTGTCACTATCCAGAGTACTAATGTGATAACTATAAATGAGATTATAGGAGCTTCTTCCTTTATCGCTAAAAAAAGACTTCTTAAAGCGTAAGTGTATCTAAATATTTTTAAAAGTCTTAAAAGTCTAAGTATTCTGAGCGTTCTAAATGGTCTAAAAATTGGAAGTATTGCAAGAAGGTCTATTATCGAGTAGGGCTTTACCATCCATTTCAGTTTAGGCTCTAGTGCTATAAAGAACGCCTTTATATAGCTTCCTGTATTTGACAGACCTTCTCTAAAATCATCTATAAAGTCGGATATGACCCAGAACCTTAAAATGTACTCAACAACAAAGAAAAGAAGGGATATTTCCTCGTAGTCGTCAAACAGTCTTTGAAGATCTGGAGGTAAAGGAATATCTATCCACAGTTCCAAAACAATAGGAACAGAAGAAGTAACAACTATAAAAAGAGCAAAAGTATCATAAAGAAGGCGATAAGGTCCTGTATCACTCTCAAGAAGGTTGTATAGCCATATTTTTACTTTTTTTAGTCTTGTTAGAATTTTTTTGGAGAAACTTTCTTTAAGAATTTTTCCCTTCCTCTTCTTCGTCTTTCATTAGTTTGTATTTTAACGCATCTACAAGGGCTATCCAAGATGCTTCTATCACGTTAGGTGAAACCCCAACCGTTCCCCACTTTCTCTTACCGTCGGTTGATTCTATTAAAACTCTTGGGGAAGAAGCTGTTCCGCTAGCTTCATTTAAGATTCTAACTTTGTAGTCAGTAAGCTTTACTTCTTTTATTGAAGGGTAAAACTTCTCAAGAGCTTTCCTTAATGCCTTATCAAGAGCTTCTACTGGTCCTCTACCTTCAGCAGCTGTATGCTCTACTCTGTCTTTTATACCTTTTTCTCTCGCTATTTCTTCAGGAATCTCTACCTTTATGGTAGCTTCTGCATAGGCTTCTTCGTTTTCAGATCTCTTTTCTGTGAAAACTCTAAAACCTTTTAACTCAAAGTATTTTTTAGTAAGCCCTAAAGTTTCTTTTAAAAGAAGCTCAAAGGAGGCGTCTGCTCCTTCAAAATGATAACCTTGAGCTTCAAGATTCTTAATCTTGGAGAGAACTTTTTTAACCTCTTCAGAGTTCTTTTCAAGTTCTATTCCAAGTTCTTTTGCTTTGTTTACTATATTGCTTCTTCCAGAAAGTTCAGAGACCATAATTCTTCTTCTATTTCCAACAAGGCTTGGGTCTATATGCTCGTAAGTTCTTGGATTCTTTTCTACTGCTGATACATGAACGCCAGCTTTGTGGGCAAAGGCGTTATCACCAACAAATGGAAGGTTTACAGGATGAGGTCTATTGGAAAGTTCAGAAACAAGCCTTGAAACAGAATAGAGTTTCTTAAGGCTCTCTTTTGGTATGGACTCATATCCCATTTTTAGAACAAGGTTAGGGATTATTGAACAAAGATTTGCATTTCCACATCTTTCACCAAGACCGTTAATTGTTCCTTGAATCTGGATAGCACCCTTTTTAACTGCTATTAAAGAATTTATAACTGCCATATCTGAATCATTGTGGGCATGAATTCCAAGAGGAGCTTTTACCTCTTTTATAACATCATCAAATATTTTTTCTGCTTCATACCACAAAGTTCCACCGTTTGTATCACAAAGAACTAAACAATCTGCACCAGCACTCTCGGCAGCTTTTAAAGTTTTCATAGCATATTCAGGATTCTCTTTGTATCCATCAAAAAAGTGTTCTGCATCGAAAAAAACTTCATCAAAGTATTTCTTAAGGTACGTTATTGTTTCATAGATTAGTTCAAGGTTTTCTTCAAGACTTATCTTTAAAGCTTCTGTTACGTGTAAGTCCCAAGATTTCCCAAAAACCGTTACTGCAGGGACTTCTGTCTTTACAAGCTGCTGTATATTTGCGTCATCCTCAATCTTTATTCCTTTTCTCTTTGTTGAACTGAAAGCAACAATTTTGGAGTTTTTTAGGTCAAGACCTTTTACTGTTTCAAAGTAAGCCAGATCTTTTGGATTTGATCCCGGCCATCCACCCTCTATGTAATGAACTCCAAGTTCATCAAGAGCTTGAGTAATTCTCAGCTTATCCTCAAGAGAAAAAGAAATCCCCCTTGTCTGGGCACCATCTCGTAAAGTCGTATCGTATATATAGACCATTGCCTTACCTCATTCCTAGGCTTGTTCACTCTTATCAAGTCCAAAAGCCTCGTGGAGAACTCTTACAGCGAGCTCTGTAAACTTCTCGTCTATGATACAGGATATCTTTATTTCGGAAGTTGAAATCATCACAATGTTTATTCCATAATTTGCAAGAGTTTCAAAAACTTTTCCAGCTACTCCAGCGTGGCTTCTCATTCCGAGTCCAACGACAGAAACTTTCGCAATTTTGTCATCTCTTATTACGTTCTTTGCTCCAATCTCTTTTGCAACCTCTTTTGTTATTCTTTCGGCCTTGGCTGCATCGTTTTTCTCTACTGTAAAGGAAATATCTGTGTAGCCATCAACAGAAACATTCTGAACTATCATGTCAACCGGAATGTTGGCATCAGCAAGAGCATCAAAAATTTTTGCAGCAATACCAGGCTTATCTGGAACTCTTTCTACTGTAATTCTTGCTTCATTCTTGTTATGGGCAATTCCTCTTACTACAACTCTTTCCATTGTTTCGTCTTCCTCCTTAATAAGCGTTCCTTCGTCCTTTGTAAAAGTACTTCTAACTCTTAGAGGAACTTTATACTTCATTGCGAACTCTACTGACCTTATCTGAAGAACTTTTGCACCTAAAGATGCAAGTTCAAGCATTTCTTCATAGGATAGAACGTCAATTTTCTTGGCTTCTGGAACTATTCTTGGGTCGGCTGTATAAACTCCATCCACATCGGTATAGATATCGCACCTTTCAGCCTTCAAAGCGGCAGCAAGGGCAACGGCAGAAGTGTCTGATCCACCCCTTCCAAGGGTTGTAATATCGCCTTTTTCTGTTATTCCTTGAAAACCGGTAATTATGACAATTTTTCCTTCTTTAAGGTGTTTTTTTATTCTTTCAACATCTATGTCAAGAATCCTTGCTTTTGTAAAGGCTTCGTCCGTTTTTATTCCTGCTTGCCAACCTGTTAAAGAGATAGCAGGATGTCCCATACTGTTTAAAACAATGGAAAGAAGTCCTGCAGATACCTGTTCTCCAGTAGAAACTACAAAGTCCATATCCCTTTCGTTTGGTTCAGGAGTTATTTCTTTTACAAGGTTTATTAGCCTATCTGTTTCTCCAGCCATTGCAGAGACAACAACAACAACATCGTTTCCTCTTTCTTTCTCCTCTAAAACCCTTGTCGCAACGTGCTTTATTCTATCTATTGATCCCATAGATGTTCCACCAAACTTTTGAACAACGAGAGCCATTAATTCGCCTCCTATAATAGTTAAAAGGTGTAAAGCTTAATTATCTTTAAAAATTTATGTTATTTAAAGTTAAGCTGGTAGCTTATCCATCCCAGAAAGTTTTATTTCAAGCTCTTTAACACCTATAGGAACTACTTTTCTAATGGATTCTAAAAGGAATCTATTTTCAAGGACTTTAGCAGCCAGTTTACTCCTTGTGAATTTGTAGTGTTTGGAAAGTAGCGACTTTAAAACTTCGTAGTCTTCAGTTGTAAGTTTTCGTACCTCAACGTAGTCTTTGTTAATCTTCTCTTCTATTTCGTCATCAAGGACAAATGCTGTTCCTCCGGTCATTCCAGCTCCAAAGTTCTTTCCAACTTTTCCTAAAATAACAACTATTCCTTTTACCATATACTCACAGGCGTGTTGACCAGCTCCTTCAACAACAGCAATCGCACCACTATTTCTGACTGCAAACCTTTCTCCAACAACTCCTCCTGCAAAGAGAGCTCCTCCTGTTGCTCCATAAAGAAGAGTATTTCCGGCTATTATGTTCTCATGAGGCTCTCCTTTAAACTCTTCAGGAAATCTTAAAACTATTGTTCCACCGCCAAGCCCTTTTCCGACATAATCGTTAGCTTCTCCTACAAGCTCTAAGGTTACTCCCTTTGGTAAAAATGCCCCAAAACTTTGTCCAGCAACCCCACGAAATCTTAAGTGGATAAACTCCTTTTCAATTTCTTCTTCTTTAAGAAGTTTAACTATGTGGTAAGCAAGTGAAACCCCAACACTCCTGTCAGTATTCTTGATTTCGTACTCTTTAAATACTTTTTCTCTCTTTTCTATAAATTGAAGAACATCCCTTACAATCTTTTCGTTTAGTGGTGATTCTACAGGAGTGTAAGGTAATTCTTTTCTCTTTAGTTTATAAATAGGATTTTGGGTGATAAAACTTAAATCCAAGTTCTTTGCATATCTAAACTTATCTTTTAACTCTCCGTTTTCGCTAAGTAAGTCATATCTTCCGATTATTTCGTCTAAGCTTCTATAACCCATTTGGGCTAATATGTACCTTACATCTTCTGCTACTAGCTTAAAGTAGTTGACAACAGTTTCAACGCTTCCTCTGAACTTACAGATTCTATTTTTATCCTGAGTGGCTATCCCAACGGGACAAATATTGGTATGGCAGTCTCTATCCATTACGCAGCCTTCAGCTATCATTGCGGCTGTTCCAAATCCAAACTCTTCAGCTCCCATTAATGCTGCTATTACAACGTCTTTTCCTGTTTTAAACCCTCCGTCTACTCTTAAAACAACTTTTTCTCGCAAGTTATTTTCAACTAAGTCTTTTTGGGTCTCTGGAAGACCTATTTCCCAAGGGAGACCTGCTCCTTTTATTGAGGAAAGAGGAGATGCTCCTGTTCCACCACAGGCACCGCTAATTTGAATTATGTCGGCTTTTGCCTTTGCAACTCCGGATGCTACTGTTCCTACTCCACTTTCAGCAACAAGCTTTACGGTTATTCTTGCCTTTGGGTTAGCAAGTTTTAAGTCATAAATAAGTTGTGCTAAGTCCTCAATTGAGTAGATATCATGGTGAGGAGGAGGAGATATTAAAGCTACGCCTGGAACAGAATATCTTAAAGATGCTATGTAAGATGTAACTTTATGTCCCGGTAGATGACCACCTTCTCCAGGCTTTGCTCCTTGGGCAATTTTTATTTCTATCTCTTCAGCAGATGCTAAGTAAGAGGGGGTTACTCCAAACCTTCCAGAAGCTACCTGCTTAATCTTGCTGTTTTTGTTGGTGTTGTAACGGACTGGATCTTCTCCACCTTCTCCACTACAGCTTTTTGCTCCCAAAATGTTCATAGCTTCTGCTATTACTTCGTGGGCAACTTTTGAAAGAGCTCCTACTGACATTCCGGGAACAATAAATCTTTTAACGATGGAAGAAACCGGCTCAACTTCTTCTACAGGGATTGGTTTTCTATCCGACTTTATGGTAAGTAAATCTCTTAAATGGGTAGGTCTTTTCTCTACAGCTTTTACTACTTCCTTGAAGTCTTCGTACTTTCCACTCTTTGAAGCTTTAAATATGTTTCTTATAACTTCTGGACTCCAAGAGTGGTGAATACCGTTTGGACGAGATTTTAGTTCTCCACTGTATTCTGGCTCTTCTACCTTTTCGGCTAACTTGACCCTTTCCTTAACTATTTCTTCTATATCTTCTAAGGTTATACCACCAATAGGTGAGAAGGTGTTAGGGAAGTATTTGTCAACAACTTCTTTGGAGATTCCTACAATGTCAAAAAGACAGGATCTATGGTAAGAAGCAAGGACAGAAATTCCCATTTTGGACATTATCTTTAGGATACCTGTTTCAATAGCTTTCTTGTAATTCTTCTCAAGTTCTGAGTACGGCAGGTTAAGGTCTATTTCTTTTGATTTTAGATACTCAAAAACAAGGTATGGATGGACTGCTGAGGCTCCAAAAGCTATAAGAGCTGCTACCTGATGGGTATCTCTTGCTTCTCCTGTTTCAACAATTATTGATACCTGATGTAAAAGTCTTTCCCTTTCAAGGAATGCAGTAAGTCCAGAAACGGCTAATATTGAAGGAATTGGATACTTAGTGTCTCTATCGGATAGGATAATAAGTTCTGTTCCTTTTTCTAAAATAGACTTTTTAACTTCTTCAAATAGTTTATTTAAGCCTTCTTTAAGTGAAGTATCAAATTCCATTTTAAAGGTGTCAACCTTTAAGATGTTGGTGTCCTTCAGTTCTTTAAATTCTGAAGGAGTAAGTAGTGGAGAGTGGAGTTCTAATCTCCTTAGAACTTTTCCCTCAAGGTTTAAAAAGTTGACCTTTGCTCCAAGTCTTATACTTAAAGACATTACAGCTTTTTCTCTTATTGGATCTATCGGAGGATTTGTAACTTGGGCAAACTTTTGCTTAAAGTGTTTAAATAGTAAGTAGGGTTTATCTAAAAGGTTAGGAATTGGAGTGTCATCTCCCATTGAAAAGACTGGTTCCTTTCCCATTTCAGCCATGTACTCAATAACTTCTTCTAAATCTTCTCTTGAGTAGCAAAACTTTACAAGTTCTTTGTTTAGGTTTTCCCGTGTCTTAGGTTCTATCTTTTCGGTTCTTTTGAGGTTAAAGAGTTTTCTTCTAACCTCTCTTTCTAAACGGAAAGAAGAAGCTATTCTTTCTAAAACATCCTCATTCTTCTTTACTGTCTTGTTTTCGGTATCAACAACAATGGTTTCTCCAGGCATTAACCTTCCAAACTCTTTTACTCCTTTTTCTGGAACGTCAATCATTCCAACTTCTGAGCCAAATATTACTTCGCCACATTCGGTAATAACGTACCTTGCAGGTCTTAGACCGTTCCTATCAAGCTTTCCACCTATCACTTTACCATCGGTGAAAGCTATGGCAGCAGGGCCATCCCAAGGTTTCATAAGAAGAGAAGTAAATTTAAAGAAAGCTTTCACCTCATCCTTAACGTTGTTTAAAAGCTCGTAAGCAGGAGGAACAAGAATGTTTATTGCTATTCTTGGATCTATTCCACAAACAATCATTAATTCAAAAACTCTATCTAAAGAAGCAGAATCGCTTTCATCAAATTCAACCAAGGGTAAGATGGTTTCTACTTTTTCTTTTATTTTCGGATGGTTTAATATCGGTTCTACAGCCTTTATAAAGTTTCTGTTTGCTGTAATAGTGTTTATTTCACCGTTGTGAGCTATAAGTCTTAACGGCTGAGCCAATCTCCACTCAGGGTTTGTATTGGTAGAATACCTTTGGTGGAATATTGCAAGAGAGCTCTTTATTTCCTCGTTCTGAAGATCTAAATAAAATTTTCTAAGATCTGGAGCTAAGAGCATTCCTTTGTAGGCCACTAGTCTATCTGAAAAGGAAACAACGTAGTTGTCAGGCGAAATAGCTTTCAGTAGCTTTTCAAGTTTTCTTCTTAATACGTAAATTTCCAAAAGGCTTTTGTTTGCTGGAGCTATTACTTGAATAATTTCTGGAAGTGCTTTCCTTGCTATCTCTCCACATTCTTTAGTATCAATAGGAACATCCCTAAAAATGCAAAATCTAAGAGTTTCTTTAACTTCCTTTTCTATAATTTCCTTGGCTTTGTCTACGTTTCCTTTTAAGAAAAAGACACCAACAGCTACTTTATCAGCTTTAAAATCTCTGTCTATTTTTTTGGCTTCGTTTATAAAGAACTCGTGAGGAACCTGAAAGAGAATACCTGAACCGTCTCCTGTTTTTCCGTCTGCAAGAGTTGCTCCTCTATGAGTAAGGTTGGCTACTGCCCTTAATCCTTTATCTATTATTGAATAAGATTTTTCTCCGTTAATGTTTGCTATAAATCCTACTCCACAGGAGTCTTTAAATTTTATTGCCATTGCAACTCCTTCTCTTTATTAAGGTTAAAATGGAAAATAATTCTACCAAAGAGAAGATGGTCAAAAATTCCATTTTTCCCCCTTGACACTTTTTAAGTTCTACCTATATTATTCAGCGTCCACGATGTGCCGGCTTAGCTCAGCTGGCAGAGCGGGTGACTTGTAATCACCAGGTCGGGGGTTCGACTCCCTCAGCCGGCACCATACGTGGAGGGGTGGCCGAGCGGTCAAAGGCACCGGACTGTAAATCCGGCGGCGGAAGCCTACGCAGGTTCGAATCCTGCCCCCTCCACCACTAAAGGGCGGGCGTAGCTCAGCTGGCTAGAGCATCAGCCTTCCAAGCTGAGGGTCGCGGGTTCGAATCCCGTCGCCCGCTCCACTATAGACGCGGGGTAGAGCAGTCCGGTAGCTCGTCGGGCTCATAACCCGAAGGTCGCGGGTTCAAATCCCGCCCCCGCAACCAATTTTCTTCTCCCATCCCTTCCTTCATCTTCCCTAAATACTTCCTTTATATTCTCTCCATTCAAATTAACCCTTCCTACTTTTGTATCTTTTCCATTTCTTCTTGATGACAAGGAATCTCAAGCCATTTTCTTTTGTTTTTTCTACGTTTTTACTGGTATAATTCCCTTTGACCTTGGACACAAAAATTAAGGAGGAAAAAATGTCTGATATTTTAAAAGGAAGAGCTTTTAAGTTTGGAGATGATATTAACACTGATGAAATTATTCCTGCAAGATATCTAAATACGTCTGACCCTTCTGAACTTGCTAAACACGTTATGGAGGATGCTGATCCAGAGTTTCCAAAGAAAGTTCAAAAGGGAGATATTATAGTTGCAGGAAAGAACTTTGGATGTGGTTCTTCAAGAGAACACGCTCCAATAGCTATAAAAGCAGCTGGGGTATCTGCAGTTATTGCTAAGTCCTTTGCAAGAATCTTCTATAGAAATGCAATAAACATTGGACTTCCAATTTTTGAGTCTCCAGAAGCTGTTGAAGGAATAGAAGAAGGGGATATTGTTGAGATAAATCAAGAAACTGGCGTTATTAAGAACTTAACAAAAGGAACAGAGTTTAAAGCAAATCCTATTCCACCTGATATTAGAAAAATCATGGAAGCTGGTGGTTTAATGGAATACGCTAAGCAAAAGCTAGGATTAAAGTAAAAAGTAGGAGGTGAATGTTGAAAAAGTTTAAGATAGCTGTTCTTCCAGGTGATGGTATTGGGCCTGAGATTGTAAAGCAAGCTGTGAAAGTAATGGATGCTGTTTCTGAAAAGTTTGATATAAAGCTTGAATATGATTATGCACTAATAGGTGGTGCTGCAATTGATGAATGTGGAGTTCCTTTCCCAGAGGAAACAAAAGAGAAAATTCTTTCATCAGATGCTGTTCTTCTTGGAGCTGTAGGTGGTCCTAAGTGGGATAATCTTCCATTTGAGATAAGACCAGAACGTGCACTTTTAGGAATGAGAAAGCTTTTAAATGCTTTTGCAAACCTTAGACCTGCAAAACTCTATGAAGAGCTTATTGATGCCTCTACCTTAAAGCCTGAAGTTGTTAGCGGCGTTGACATAATGGTTATTAGAGAGCTAACAAGTGGTATCTATTTTGGAATTCCGAAAGGCATTTTTGAAGACGATGGAGAGAGAGTAGGTATAAATACTTTAAGGTATAGAGAAAGTGAAGTTGAAAGAATTGCAAAAGTTGCTTTTGAAGTAGCAAGAAAGAGAAACAAGAAAGTAACAAGCGTTGATAAGGCGAACGTTCTTGAGGCAACCGTTTTATGGAGAGAAGTAGTAGAAAGAGTTCATAAAGAATATGAGGACGTTGAACTTAACCATATGTATGTTGATAATGCAGCAATGCAGATAATCAGATGGCCTAAGCAATTTGATGTTATAGTCACAACAAATATGTTTGGAGATATTCTCTCTGATGCTTGTGCAATGCTTACAGGTTCTCTTGGAATGCTTCCATCTGCAAGTATTGGTGGAAAAATTGGACTTTACGAGCCAATCCACGGTTCTGCTCCAGATATTGCAGAACAAAATATTGCTAACCCAATAGCTACTATAAATTCTGTCGGAATGATGTTTACATACTCTTTTGATATGCCAGAAGTTGAAAAAGCTATTGATGAAGCAGTTAAAAGAGTTCTCGCAAAAGGATATAGAACAAGAGACATTTATTCTGAAGGAACAAAAGTTGTGTCTACAGAGGAAATGGGTGATTTAATCGCCGAAGAGATAAAGAAGATGTAGGGGTAAAGAATGAAGGGTTATAGGGTTGCTGTTGTTGGTGCAACAGGAGCTGTTGGGCAAGAAATGTTAAAAGTTTTAGAACAGAGAAATTTCCCTGTTGCTGATCTAAAGCTTCTTGCATCAAAAAAGTCAGCAGGAAAAAAGCTCTGTTTTAAGGGAGAAGAAATCACTGTTGAGGAGTTAAAACCTGAGAGTTTTGAAGGTATAGACATAGCTCTATTTTCAGCTGGGGGAGATAGAAGTAAAGAATTTGCTCCAGAAGCTGTAAAGAGAGGGGCTGTCGTAATAGACAATAGCTCTGCTTTTAGGATGGAACCTGATGTCCCTCTTGTTGTTCCTGAGGTTAACCCAGAAGATGTGGACTGGCACAAGGGGATAATAGCCAATCCTAACTGTTCTACCATTCAAATGGTAGTTGTTTTAAAACCTCTCTACGATATTTCAAGAATAAAAAGAGTAGTTGTTGCTACTTATCAAGCAGTTTCTGGAGCTGGAGCACAGGCTGTTGAGGAGCTAAAAGAACAGACAAAGGCTATTTTGGAAGGAAAAGAAGTTCCTCCTCCTAATAAAATTCCAAAGCAGATAGCCTTTAACTGTGTTCCTCACATTGATAAGTTCTTTGAGGATGGATATACAAGAGAAGAACATAAAATGATAAACGAAACGAAGAAAATAATGCACGACGATGAGATTAAAGTCTCTCCAACCTGTGTAAGAGTACCTGTCTTTGTAGGACATTCAGAAGCGGTAAACATTGAATTTGAAAGCCCAATTTCTGTTGAAGAAGCAAGAGAGGCTCTAAGTAAAGCTAAAGGTGTTAAGGTTGTAGATGATTTTGAGAACTTCATTTATCCAACCCCAATAGATGTAGCAGGAAAGGATGAAGTTTTGGTTGGTAGAATTAGAAAGGATGATACAATAGAAAATGGTTTGAACTTGTGGATTGTTGGAGATAATTTAAGGAAAGGAGCTGCTTTGAACGCCGTTCAGATAGCAGAACTTTTAGTTGAAAGGAACTTAATATAGTAGGGTATAGCTATGGAAAGAAGATTCAAGGAAATTGTGAACTCCCTTCCTGAGATTGATTCAATAGCTATTGTTGATGAGGAGGGGTTTATCGTTTACAGGTACGATAAACCAAACCTTGATGTAGATCCTGAGGAAATTTCTGTTCACCTTGTAAATCCCGTTAATAAGATTTTAGAAATGACAGAAGATATTTATCAGGGAGAAAATTCTTTAGAAGAGATTGTTCTGTTTACTGAAAAACACGTTATACTGGTTTACAAGCTTGTTAATGATACTTTCTTAGTTGTTCTTGCAAAGAGAACACCACTTTATGGAAAAGTGAGATTTAAAATTCGTAGTAAGCTAAATGAGATTAAGGCAGCTCTTTAAAGGGGGGAGAAATGGCAAAACTTTGGTATCTTGGACATGCTGCGTTTTATCTTGAAGGAGAAGGAATAAAAGCTTTGATAGATCCCTTCTTAACAGGAAATCCTTGGGGAATTGCAAAACCTGAAGACTTTAAGGAACTTGACTATATATTTGTAACCCACGGACACGGGGACCACTTAGGAGATGCTGTAGATATAGCTAAAAATACTGGAGCTACTATCGTTAGTATTTTTGAGGTTGCTCAGTATTGTCAGGCAAAAGGGGCAAATGTTCATGCAATGCACATTGGAGGAAGCTATAAGTTTCCTTTTGGTAGAGTTAAGTTAGTTCCAGCTTCCCATGGAAGTTCTGTAATAGAAGATGATAAGGTTGTTACTTTAGGCTCCCCATGTGGAGTAATAATTGAGGTTGAAGGAAAGAACGTTTACCACGCTGGGGACACTGGGCTCATTGCTGATATGGAACTTATTGGAAGATATGAAGATATAGAAGTTGCTCTCTTACCAATTGGTGGAAACTTTACGATGGATGTAAAAGATGCCTCTATAGCTGCAGAACTTATAAAACCAAAAGTGGCAGTACCAATCCACTTTAAGACTTGGCCGATAATTGATGCAGATCCTGAAGAATTTAAGAAGGTAACAGAGTCAAGAGGAATAAAAGTTCAGGTTCTTAATCCGGGAGAAGAGTTGGAGTTCTAATGAAATTAGGACTTACCCTTTCGGGCGGCTTCGTAAAGGGAGTCGCCCATGCAGGCCTTCTTAAAGCTTTAGAATATAAAGGAATTTCTCCTTCCTTTATTGCTGGTTCAAGTGCTGGTGCTCTTGTTGGTGTCCTTTACTGTGCAGGTTTTTCTCCAGATGAGATAAAGAAACTTTCTAAAACCATTTCTTGGAAGAAACTCGTAAAGCCCACCTTTAAAGGAGGTATTTTTTCTCTAGAAGGATTAAGAAATAAGCTTTTAAACCTCTTAGGAGATATTGAGTTTAGGGATCTAAAAATTCCTTTTGGTCTTTCTGTGGTTAATCTTAAAACATTAAAGCCAGAGTTTATAACCGAAGGAAAAGTTGTTGATTGGGTTATTGCTTCATGTTCTGCGTCTCCAGTATTTGTTCCGTGTAAAATAGGTAGAAACTATTACGTTGATGGTGGGATTAGAAACTGTCTTCCTGCTGAAATGCCAAAAGTGTTTGGCTGTTCAATAAATATCTGTTCGAATGTTAACATTTTGCCTCCTAAGTTTAATCCAAACTCTATTGTTGATGTTGCAGTAAGAGTAAGTTTTGCTAGTATTATTGAAAATCAAGAGAAAAGATTCCAATATTGTGATATCCTTGTAAATCATGAAATAGAAGGTTCTCGTTTTGATTTTGATAACGTAGAAAAGTTTTTCGAGATTGGTTTTGAAAACGGTTTAAAGGCAATAGAAAGATTAGAGGAAGTTTTATGAGTATAAAGGCTTTTCATGCCTTTGTTAGCGGTAGAGTTCAAGGAGTTGGCTATAGAGCTTTTACAAAGAGGAAGGCAGAAAAGCTTGGATTAAAAGGATTTGTTAGAAACTTACCAGATGGTAGAGTTGAAGTTTATGCTGAAGGTGAGGAAGAAAAGCTCCAAGAGCTTCTTTTACAACTTAAAAAAGGGCCAATTCTAGCGAAAGTTGAGAAGATTGATTTTGAGTTTACAGAAACAAGGGGTAATTATGAAGATTTTGATATTCTTTATTAGCTTTCTCCTTTCTTTTTCTTCGGCTTTTGCAGATGTTATTTATAAAGTGAGAAAGGGAGACAACTTATCAAAGATTGCAAAGAGATTTGGTGTTTCTGTAAGAGATTTAATCAGGGCTAACGATTTAAAAAAGCCATACATAATTAGAGTTGGTCAAAGACTAAAGATACCAACGAAAGAGAGAAAAGCTTTTGTTCTATATGAGGTCAAAAAAGGAGATTCCATTCTAAAAATCGCTAAAAGGTTTGGTGTTTCCGTTGACGAAATTATAAAGGTTAACAATTTAAAGAAACCGTATATCATACGGGTAGGTCAGAAACTAAAAGTTCCTGTAAAAAGTACAAAGAGAGGAAAAAAACTTTCAAGAACCCGTAAGAAGAAAAACGATAATTTCATCTCTGCACAGCAAGCCCTTAGAAGGTCTTTGTTTAGAAAAGTTCCAGTTTATAAGTACTATCGAGTTAGAAAAGGAGATTCTATTCTGAAAATTGCTAAGAAGTTTGGTGTTTCTGCTAAAAGCATAATTAGGGTTAATCACATTAAGAAACCTTACATTATAAGACCCGGACAAAAACTAAAGATACTTGTTGGTTATAGGGATATCCTGAAACTTGATAGACCTATTCAGTTTCGCTTTCCTATTGATGGTAGAGTTGACCCAACGGTTAGAGAAAAAGGATACCCAGGGATTTTCTTTCTTAGTCCTGTCGGAGAAAAGGTTAAGGCTGCAGAAACAGGAATTGTTAAGTTTGCCGGAAAAGATGACCACTTACTTAAAGCTTACGGCAATTTCATTGTCATAGAACATCCAGAAGGATATCAAACGGTTTACAGTAACCTTGATAAGATTTTGGTAAAGCCAAAGCAGGTTGTTAAAAGAGGACAAGTTATAGGAACTGCTGGAATTTCTGGTGATTGGGGACGTAGTGGAATTTACTTTGAGATAAATAAGGTTTACGGTGGGAAAGTTTATCAGATAAATCCTTTGGAAGTTCTTAAATAATTATAGTAATTACCTTTTTTTCTCTACTACTTTTATAACAGGTTTTTCTTCCTCGCCTTCCAGGCCCTTTTTGAACTCCTTTTTAGCTTCAAAGAAGGCCTTAAAGAGATTTATAATCTTATCCCATCCAAAGATTACTCCAACGACAACAAATAGGAGAATAATTTTCGTTATCAACTTTCACCTCGAGGATAATCTTAAACTTTATTATATAAAAAGGGGCAAACTGCCCCTCAATATTAGCCTCAGCCAAATGGAGAACAGGCATTAACGATGTCAATTACTTCACCATCTTCAGAGTTACAAAAGGGACACTTGACTTCCATAAGTTGGAGAGGTGTATAAATTGCTTCTTCAAACTCAGCCCCGCAGCTGTTACACTGGAAGACGTAGATGTTCATATTTACCTCCAAAAATTAATATCATTGTGTATTCCTAAATTTAGGAGTTTTTTTAGAAAATGAAAAGCCAATCTTGATTTGTTGGTATGTAGAAATGGATTAAATTTCCCTTGGCAACTTCTTAAGGAGGTTTTCCAAGATGTCGCAGGATAAAAGAAGGAGAATGAAAGTAAGGATAGATGGAAGATATCACGAGATAGAGGTAAAGGATAGCTTTCCAAAAACAACAAGTAGCATTCTTAGACTTATTGAATATAGATATTTGTTTCCAGAACGTTCAATAAAGTATGTTGAAAAAGATGGAGAAGTTTTACATCCTACAAAAATTGATGAGGTTAAAGATCTAGAGGATTTAAATATAATTACAGAACCTTCAGTTAATATGATAAAGAAGCAGATAGAACTCGCTTTGATGGCCCTTGACGCAATGAGTGTTTCTTTAAACCAAATAGTTAGAGACTTTGAAACCAAGGGGGAACTTGCAAAACTCTACCTTAACAATCTTTTAGATTCTTTAGAGTGGACTGTAAAGGTTGTTGAAAATGGTTCAAAGATCCTACCGATTTACGATGGACTTGACGAAGCTATAGTTAGACTGGAAGACAAAATACTTAAGTTGGATGACTTAATGTATGAAGGAAATGAAGAAAGAACTATAGAAGTTCTGTCTAAGGAACTACCCGCAGCTATTGAAGAGTGGAAGAGTTTTCTAAAGGAGATGGTAAGATTTATAAAGTCAGCATCTGACGAGGTTCATTAATATGGAATATTTTTTAGCTTTTGTCATAGGAGCTATAGTCGGAAGTTTTCTAAATGTTTGTATCTATAGAATACCTTTAGGTAAGTCTTTAATTTTTCCTCCATCTTCCTGTCCAAGTTGTGGTAGAGAGATAAAATGGTACGACAACATTCCAATCATTAGTTATCTTATCTTGAGAGGAAGATGTAGGAACTGTAAGGAAAAGATTTCTGTCCAGTATCCTATCATTGAGTTTCTAACAGGATTATTAACTTTACTTGTTTTTGCAAAATATGGAATTTCTTTAAGCACTTTTTACTTTTTGATTCTTACATACGTTTTAATTGTGGTTGCTACCATTGACATTAAAACAATGCTTGTGTCTGTTAAGTTATGCTACTTTACAATGCTTATAGGAATACTACTTTCTCCTTTCGTTTCTGTTGTTTCTTTTAAGGACTCAATCCTTGGAGCCTCTTTTGGAGCAGGAGTTATTCTGTTCGTTATTGAAACGTATTATATACTAACGGGAAAAGAAGGTATGGGATACGGTGATGCTAATATAATGGCTGTAATAGGAGCATTTTTAGGATGGCAGAAAGTTCTTCTAGTTGTATTTTTAGCTTCGCTTGTAGGTGCAATTGTAGGTATTTTCTTTATGATTATTAAAGGAAAGGATACAAAGTTTGCTTTGCCTTTTGGGCCTTTCTTAGCTATAGGAGCTTATATCACAATGCTTTTTGGAGAGGAAATAATAAACTGGTACTTGGGGTGCTGAAATGATATTTCAAAAGAAAGTGGAGAATTTCTTATTAAAACTTTCGGAAATTTTCTTAACAGCTATTACGGTATCTCTGCTTATTATTTCTTTTGTTCTCTTTTGTGAATTCCTGGTAATGTCTCCACACTTCTTTCACTTGGAGGAAATAATCTTCTCTGGACACATTAAAGATGCAACTGAAAGTCTAAAAGAAATTATTTCCCCTCTCTTAATGTTTGTAATCGTTATAGAACTCATTATCATGCTCATAAAACACCAACCAAGGATTGTTTTCGATGTTCTTTTGATAGCAATAGCAAGAGAAATAATCATTTCTGGACACAACTTTAAAAATGTTTTGCTTGGAGCGTTATCACTGCTTATTTTGTTTTTCATTAGGAGATTTTTAACCTTTAAGAGTGTTCCTCCTGGAACGGCGGTTATTATAGATCCTTACATTACTGTTGAGTCTTTAAATGATATGCTTGATGTTCATATTCCATTTGAAGAAGAGAAGTATCTTGTTGACCTTATAGAAAAAGTGGCAAAAGATAGAGGAATTGCTCTTGAAAGGAGTAAAACAATAGATATTGCTAACGTTAAGATTGAAATACTTGACGTTGATGAGAAAGGGAAGCCTATCTTAGTAAGAGTTATTAAGACTGCGTAGGGTAAAGGTGTGTTAGTTTTAGGTATAGATCTTTCCATTTTTGAAGGAAGTGTTTCTTTGGCAAGAGATGGTGAAGTATTATCGGTTTCTATGTGGAACCAACCAAGGAAACATGCTGAAAAGGTCTTTATAGAAATAGAAAAACTTTTAAGAGATTTCAATCTTTCTAAAGATGATATAGACCTTACAGTAGTAACTTCTGGGCCGGGATCTTTTACCGGTGTAAGGCTTTCTATAACCGTAGGTAAGTCTTTAAAAGTTTTGGGATTTGATGTTAAGGCTGTATCCACTTTAGAGCTTATAGGATTAAATCTTGTGAAGTTGGGAGTAAAAACCGTTTCCCTTATTTCAGGTAGAAAAGGAAGATTCTACACTTTGTTAAGAGAAAGTTTAGAAAGTCCTCTCAATGTTATGGATCTAACAGAAGAGGAGGTTCTGTATTTACTTGGAAATAACGAAGAGTGCGTGGTGGCATACAAAGGAGAAATTCCAAAGAAGATCAAGGAAAACTCTAGGACTTTTCATGAAACTACTCCTTTGGGAGTTTACTGTTCCCTTTTACCCTTTGAACATCCTTTCCTTTTGAAACCTCTCCATTTCTACTACGTAAGAGATCACGATGCAAGACCTTCTTGTAAGGGAATGTAGGGAAGAAGATATAGGTGATATACTAAAAATAGAAAGAGAATCCTTTTCTGATTGCTGGAGCAAGGAAACTTTGGAAAAAGAACTCTCCTTACCTTTTTCCTATTTCTTAGTAGCTGAAGTTAACAAAGAAGTGGTTGGTTATTTGATATCGTGGATAATTGATGAGGTTTGTGAGTTAAACAGAATAGCAGTGTCAAAGCGTTTTAGAGGAAAAGGAATTGGAAAAAAACTTATTACAAGTTTAATAAATTTTTGCTTTGAAAAAAGTGTAAAGGGAATCTTACTTGAGGTTAGAGAATCAAACTTTGCAGCCATAAGGTTCTACGAAAGTTTTGGTTTTAAAAAAATTTCTACAAGAAAAAACTATTACGGTAATGAGACGGCTCTTATCTACAAACTTTTTTTAGGAGGCAGACATGTTAAGGGATGAGAATCTGAAGGCCCTAGCGAGAGAAAAGTTTCACTACTTTAAAACTCTCGAAATGAAACACCAAGAACTTGATGATCTAATTGATAAGATGGAAAAGAAAGCTGTTTTAACTCCTTCTGAAGAAGCAGAACTTAAAAAGCTAAAAGCTGAACGTCTTCGCTTAAGGGATGAAATGCTCTTTCTATTAAAGAAGGTAGAGGAGGAGTTAAAGAATGAGAAGTGATATTTTTAGAACTTTTGAGAAAATGCCAGCCCGTGCCTTAATGATGGCAACAGGACTCCAGAGGAAGGATATAGATAAGCCTTTAATTGGAATTATTTCAAGTTGGACTGACCTTGTTCCTGGCCATGTAGATATGTTTTCCTTGGAAAGATTTATCGAAAGAGGAATAGCTGCTGCAGGTGGAACTCCTTTTGTTGTTCGTGTTCCTGCCGTTTGTGATGGTATTGCTATGGGACATGAAGGAATGAGGTTTTCTTTACCTTTGAGAGAACTTATAGCGGATGCTGTTGAAGATGTTGTAACTGCTCACCAGCTTGATGGAATAGTTCTTCTAACTGCTTGCGATAAGATTACTCCAGGAATGCTAATGGGTGCAGCAAGGGTAAACATTCCTGCCATCGTTGTTACTGCCGGCCCAATGCTTGCAGGAAGGAGAGGAAAGGAAAGATTAGACCTTGTTACCCATACCTTTGAGGCTATTGGTCGCTACAAAAAAGGAGAGCTTACCTTAGAAGATTTAAAAGAGTTTGAAGCTTCCGCTTGTCCTTCTTCTGGGGCTTGTCAAGGTATGTTTACAGCAAATACTATGGCGTGTCTTACAGAAGCTTTAGGACTCTCTTTGCCTTTCTGTGGAACGTCTCCTGCACCTTTAGCGGAGAAAAAAAGGATAGCCGAAGCTTCTGGAGAGAAGATAGTTGAACTTGTAAGAAAAGGAATAAAAGCAAGGGACATTTTGACTCCTGCTGCTTTTAGGAATGCAATAAGGGTAGATCTTGCTCTTGGAGGTTCTACCAACACTGTTCTTCACCTTCCTGCAATAGCCCATGAAGCAGGAATTCCTTTTGAGATAAAACTTTTTGACGATTTAAGTAGAGAAACTCCAAAGATTTGTAGCATGAGACCCGGTGGAAAATATCTAATGGAAGATCTCCATTACGCCGGTGGAATTCCCGGAGTTCTAAAAAGACTTCACGACCTTTTAGAAGACAATCCGACAGTTTCTGGGGTTTCCATCAAACAGATTGCAATGAGTGCAAAGATTTGGGATGAAGATGTAATAAGACCTATTGGTAATCCTTATAGCAAAGAGGGTGGAATAGCTATTCTTTATGGAAATCTTGCCCCAGACGGAGCTGTCGTTAAGCAAGGGGCTATGTCTGAAAAAATGAAAGTCTTTACGGGAACTGCAAGAGTGTTTGACTGTGAAGAAGATGCAATGAAAGCAGTAATGGAAGGTAAGATAAAAGATGGAGACGTTATCGTGATAAGGTATGAAGGACCAAAAGGTGGTCCTGGAATGAGAGAAATGCTAGCAGTAACTTCTGCAGTTATGGGAATGGGACTTGGTGAGTCTGTAGCACTTATTACCGATGGAAGGTTTTCGGGTGGAACCCACGGCCCTTGTATTGGACACATATCTCCAGAGGCAGCCGAAGGAGGACCTATCGGTGTTGTTAAAGAAGGTGATAAGATTCACATAAACATTCCTGAAAGAAAGCTTGAGTTGCTAATTTCTCAAGAGGAACTGGAAAAGAGGCTTTCTGAATTTAAGCCTAAGCAAAAAGAGGTAAAATCCAAACTTCTTAGAAAGTATGCAAAACTTGTAACCTCTGCTGCAAAAGGAGCAATTCAAGATGTTTAAGGGGCTTTTGCCCCTAATTTCTTGATAAAGGGGTAGATAAATGAACGTTTTTGAAAAGACAGAAAAGTTTGTTATGAAAACTTACAACCGTTTTCCTGTTTCCTTTGTAAAAGGGGAAGGCTGTTGGCTTTTTGATGAAGACGGGAAAAAATACTTAGATATGCTTGCTGGAATTGCTGTTTGTAATCTTGGACATTGTCATCCCGCAGTTTCCGAAGCTATTTGTGATCAAGCAAAAAAACTTTTACACGTTTCTAACCTTTTTCACATAGAGCCGCAGGCAACTTTAGCAGAACTTATCTGTAAAAACTCTTTTGGAGAGAAGGTTTTCTTTTGTAACAGTGGAGCTGAGGCAAACGAAGGTGCTATAAAACTTGCAAGAAGGTATGGAACAGAAAAAGATCCTGAAAAGTATGAAATTATAGCTTTTAAGGGTTCTTTTCATGGAAGAACAATGGCTGCTGTTTCAATAACAGGACAGGGGAAGTATAGTCAAGGTTTTGGTCCGACACTTGAAGGGGTCAAGTTCGCCGAGTTCAACAATATAGACTCTGTAAAAAAGGTTATCTCAGAAAAAACTGCAGGAATAATAGTAGAACCAATTCAGGGAGAAGGTGGTATAGTTCCAGCAGAAAAAGAGTTTTTAAAAAGCTTGCGGGATCTAGCGGATGAAGTAGATGCGGTTTTGATTTTTGATGAGGTTCAGACAGGGGTAGGAAGAACAGGAAAACTTTTTGCCTATGAACACTACGAAGTTGAACCTGATGTTATGACTCTTGCGAAAGCTCTTGGAAACGGTGTCCCAATAGGGGCAATTGTTGCTAAAGGAAAAGCTAAGGACGTCCTAAAGCCGGGACTTCATGCATCAACTTTTGGAGGAAACCTTCTTGCTACAAGGGCAGGAATAGAAGTTCTAAAAATTGTTTCAAATGAGGACTTTCTAAAAGAAGTGGAAAAGAAAGGAGAGTATCTCAAGAAAAAGCTAAATGAGTTGAAGGAAAAGTATCCAAATCTTATTGATCACGTTAGAGGGAAAGGATTAATGATAGGAATGGTTTGCAAAGTTCCTTGTAAAGATATCGTAAAGTCTTGTCTAGAGAAAGGTCTTATTATTAACTGTACGGCACAAAACGTGCTAAGGTTTGTTCCACCTCTTATTATAAAAGAAGAGGAAATAGATCTTGGTGTGGAAATCTTAGATGGAGTTTTAAAGGAGTATGAAAGTTAAAGAAGCTGTTCCTTCTTTACTGTTTGAAACAGAAAGCTTGAGACAGGAAGTTGTAGTTGACGCTCTTGATTTCTTTATAGAGAAGATAAAGAAACTCGGTGTTTCTATAAATGCCATTTATCCTGCTGATCCTCTTTCCCTTCCTTTTTGTATGTACCTTTCTAATAAATTATCTACACCAATAAAAACTGAAAGGTTTTTATCAAGTTCAGATAAGGTCCTAGTTGTTTTCTCTTATCTTCCTCATAGGTATATTACGAAAAAGTTCATTAGCGAGAAGCTAAAAATCTTCAGGAAAAACTTTCCAAATTCTCCTTCATTACTTATTGCTTCTTCTGAAAAATCTAACCTTGTTGATTTTCAGCTACTTAAAGTTAAGGAACTTAATAGAGTAAACTCTTTTAGATTTCTACTAGAAGCTTTCAAAAACTTTTTTTACCCTGTTGAAAGTGAATTTACATACTTTCCGAGAACTCTTTGGGAAGCAGCCAAAAACGAAATAAAAACCTTTGAAAAGGCAAAACGAATAAGAGATAACATTAGAAAGTATACGGAGGAAGAGGAAAGTTCTCTTATTCTTAGGGAAGATTATTTAGAGATAGCTATATGGGAACGATTTAAAAAGAACATACTAGTTGTTCCAACCTTTTCTCAAGATAAGGAGGAATTTTCACAAATAACTTTTGAAAAACTCATAGAGGTTGAAAATAAAGTTTACAACTCAGTAATTACATCTCTTTTGGAATTTCTTTCCCAAAAACTTGAGTATTCTTTTCCTACTTACTTAGCATATTCAAGCTTTGAAGTGGTTGATAAGAAAGGTGTGGTAATTGTTCCCAAAGCAAAGGAAGTTCTTGATGGAGTAGATTTAAATATTGAAATTATTTTGAGGAGTAATAGCTTTACAAGGGATTTTCAAAAACTAAACAAAATACTGGACGGTTTTTTTGTTTCTTTAACAGGTAGCATTTTTGAAAAAGATGCCTTTAAGCCAAGTTTAGAGTTTGTTGTGGAAAAAGAAATAAAGAAAGCTTCTGTCTATATTAGTTGGTTCTTAGATAGAAGTATGCTACTGAAACTTTACAAAAAAGTAAATAAAAAATGGTTGCTTTCAAGGCTTCTTTCTCGCAAAGAATTAAAACTAAAGATAAAGGAACTTTTTAAGTTCTTGGAAGAGTTCTCTTTTTCACCGGAAAATTTGGAGTGGGTGTTTTCTGAACTTAACGCTATTTTAAGGAAAAGCCCCTCTTTCATGAAACTGTATGAAGAAAGAATAAAGGAAGTTTTGGACAAGAAAAACTTATGGGCGATAGTTGGAGCTTTTGGAAGTTTCTTGGTTGATGATTCAGATGAAGCGCTAAAGTTTCTCCTATCTTTGAAAGGATACGAAAACTTACATGAGTTTTTAGCAAAGGAGGATAGGTATTTTATTCCTATAAGAACAAAAAGAATTTACAGAGAAAATATAGAAAGGGTGATAGAAAAGAATTTAAGAATTTACCTTAAAGCTGAACCCTTAAATCCTGATTCTCCAACAACTTACGTTGTTCATTCCGAAGATGGTAGTTTTTTAGGAACTATACCTCAAATCTTTTCTCATTACATTTTTGCAAAGGAATCTTCTGGAAAGAAGATAGTTTGTAAAAAACTTTACTTTGATAGCTTAATTTTCTCAGGAAAATCCTACTGGGTAGAAGTGGAATGTCTTTAAAGGTAGAAAATCTTTCCATTTCGACCAAAGGATTCAAGATAGTAAAAGATGCTTTTTTAGAAGTAAAAAAAGGGGAAAAAGTTGCACTCGTTGGAGAAAGTGGAAGTGGGAAATCCCTAACAGCGTTTTCCATTTTGAAGCTTTTACCCAAGGATTTAGAGGCTAAGGGAAAAATAGAAGTTGATGGAATAGATGTTCTTTCACTAAAAGGAAAAGACCTCCTTTCTTTTCGCTGGGAAAAAGTTTCAATGGTTTTTCAAGATCCTTCTGCTTCTTTAAATCCTTTAATGAAGATAAAAGACCAGATAGCAGAGGCTATACTCTACCATAGGAAAGGAAATAAGAAAGAAATAGAAAAAAAAATTTTAAACCTTCTCAGACTAGCAAAAATTCCAAGACCTAAAGAAATAGCCAACGCTTATCCTCACCACCTTTCAGGAGGTCTAAAACAGAGGGTAGCAATAGCCATGGCTTTGGCTTGCGAACCTGACTACATCTTGGCAGATGAACCGACCACTGCCCTTGATTTAACGGTTCAGGCTGGTATCTTGGGACTTTTAAAAAGTGCTGAAGCCGGAGTATTGCTAATTACTCACGATATGGGAGTAGTTGCCGAATTTTCAGAGAAAGTTTTTGTTATGTATGCTGGACATACTGTGGAGTATGGAGAAACAAATGAAATTCTAAAAAATCCTCTACATCCTTACACGGAAGGACTTCTTAAGTGTTCTTTAACTTCTTTGAGCAAGGAGAAAGGAAAGCTTTTTTCTATTCCAGGAACTATTCCAGAACCTTCTCAAAAAATAAAAGGCTGCCCTTTTCATCCTCGCTGTCCAAAGGTAAAGGAAATTTGTAAAAGGAAAATGCCCCCTACAGTGGAAGTAGGGGACAGAACGGTAAGGTGTTTCCTCTACTGACTAAAGAAACTGTTTATCTGTTCTCTTGCTGTTTTCTGAGCATTTTCAACAAATTGAGGATCAAGCTTTCCTTCGGCTTCTGGATATTTATCTATTTCTGTGTGGAGGAGGAATCCGTGGTGAACCCAGTTTTCTTCGTTTCCAAAGATGTACCAACCGGAAGAAGACGCTGGTGGATTTAGAGGGTCTGGGGTTTCTACAAGGGTAGCGTTATCAAAACCAACCCTTTTTGCCAAAGCTTCGTTTGAAATATTTGGCACTACTGTATCTCCATACGCGTTTTGAACTAATGTTTTTGTAGAGTTTGTTGTTGCAAGATATACGGGATCGGCTGGATCAAGAATAGTTTGGAATATTCCGAGTAAAAACGCATAAGCGTTTGTGTTTTTCTTTACTCCAGTGGCCTCTAAAAGGGCTTTTATTGTTTCATTCTCTGCTGTATCAACAATTGAGATAAGGTTTGCCCCTCCGACATTTAAAACAACTTTGTCAGGATTTCCATAGTTTGCGTAAATGGAACCTGTGATGGATCCCATAGATATACCGAGGAAATAGACATTTGAGGGTTTATCGTTAGTTCCATCGCCATCAATATCGTAAAAGCCATTTCTTAGAAGTTCTTCTAGCAACCTTAGATTAAAAACAGCCTGATAAATATTAAACCTATTTTGTATCACGTTTGAAGTTAAGAAACATCCTAAACATTCAGTAGGGTTGTTTTCTGTTAGTTTCGTATAGTCTCCATGGAAAGGAAGATCTATAGCTACAACAGGAAGGTTTACATCAGAGAGAAGATTTCCTGCCTGATCTTTACTTCCTCCGAGACCATGTTGGAAGATGTAAACTGTGCCATTGTAAGAGTCTTGATTACCAAAGTAAACAGGAATGAACTTAACATAATCTCCTAAGTCAAATGGTTCTCCATTTTGGACTTTTTGAAAGAGTTCTGCTAGTTTCGTTATATCGAATGCGGGGAACGTTCCGTTACTTATAGCGTTTTTTATCTCGTTTGAGTTGTTTATAAGATCTAGAACATTTGCTATTGCGAAATCAAAACTTTCGTAATCGCTACTTAGGTTATCGTAGGAAAGGCCTTTTATTTCTAATGGAATAGGATCTCCACTTTCAAGAGATGAAAGGTAAGCTTTAATAACTCCAATGTCTTGAGATGATAGAGTTTTATTTGCCGTTGAGAAAGTAAAGGCTTCTGCTACTTCCTCTTTACTAAGTCCTAGGCTCTGATATAGAGCGTCGTAGTATCCTTCTTCTTCAAGTGAATTGAAAGCTTGAGGTGATAAAAGAGGATTTCCATTAATATCCTTAATTCCTTCAAGAAGAATAAAAGCATACTGGTGTCCTGCCTCTAAAGGTTTTACAGGATAAAACTTAAGGTATCTTCCATCCTGTTTGAAAGAAAGTCTATCTGCGTGATTTTCCCCAGAGGCTAAGTCAATTAAGAGATACTTCCCTATAAGAGAAGACTGGTCAATTGGTATGTCATTAATCAAGGGAATGATAATAGGAGTATTGGGACTAAAACCTTTTATTTGAAGTTTATTTATAGCTTCGTATAAAACTTTCTTTGCAGGATCTTCTACGGCTGATGTATCAAGGTATAGATAGCCGCTTGTTTCCTTCCAAAGAAGGTCATTTGGGAAAGGTATTCCCAATGGTGCATCTGCGTCTTTTATAAGTGGATCAAACACTAGTCCATTCCTCTCAAAAGAAGTTGTTACAACCTCTGGAACAGAACTATTTTCTTGAAGATTTGCTTCGCATGAAAACATTATCAAACAAGCAGCTAATAATCCAGAGATCTTTTTCATTTTATCCCCCTTAGAACCTGTAATTAACGGTTATACCGTAACCCCAAAGATATCCATCTGCAGACATAGCAACCGTTCCAGGTTCTCCTCTGGATCCCTCGTAAGTACTGTTAAGTTCTACGCTTTCACCCCCAATTTCTCTTTCGTACTCTGTTACGATATATTGAATGACGGTATCAACAGTAATTTTTCCAAAGTTTAATCCCAGACCAAGGGAGTAGGTTTTCTTATCCGCATCTGGCCAAAGCATATCAAAGGTTGAATCTGGAATAGGAGATGGATCGTAGAAATATCCTCCTCTTAAAGTAACGATCTTATTTAGTTTATACTCAAGGCCTATTCTTATTTGACGAGTATCTTTCCAGTTTCTTGGAAAATATTCTTCAGTTTTTCCAAGTAGTTCTTGGTCAAATTTAACTGTGTAATCTTTAATAATGCTCCAGTTTGTCCATACAACATCAGCGGTTAAGGTTAGCTTCTTGTTTGGTTTATACGTGACACCAGCTTGCAATTGTTCTGGATGGTCAATCTCTGTTGTTGCATGTACCTTATCAACGCCAACAACTTCCACTGTTCCTTCAAAGTTTGTTTGTGTTCTTGACCTGTAGGTAATACCGAAGGAAAGGTTATCGTAAGGTGTGTAGAGAACACCAACATTAAAAGAAACATTAAAATCATCACTTAGTTCACTTTTTATTACTCTGTTATGAAGGCTGGGTATTGTTGGGGAATAAATTCTTTTTTGAGTGCCAGCTTCGGATCTACCGAAAGAAATTCCAAAACCTGCAGATAAGTTGTCGGTTAGCTTTATGGCTACTGTTGGTGTTACTACTCCCCTTATGTAATAAGATTCAAAACTGTTATAGGCTGCAGGATTCTCTGCTGTATCTGAGTTCCATTTAATATGGAGACCATAAGGAACATAGGTAGCTATTCCAAAGTAAACGTTTTTAAATAGATGGGTTGCATAACCTATGTGAGGAACAAAAAGGCTATCGGAAGTGTCTGTGAAGGAAACATTATATGGGGCAATCTTTACTCCGTCTCCATCTATCGCTTTGAAATTGTGAACCTTTAGGGTAGGATTAAGGTATTCTCCTCCTATAGAAATCATTGGAGTGTCTATCTGTGTAAGACCCGCAGGGTTGTAATAAACAGCAAAAGGGTCATCAGCATAAGCTGAAAAAGCTCCTCCCAGTGCTGTTGCCTTTGAACCAATTCCAAAAGTGTCAACGTTTCCTGCTTTGGTAACTAGAGGGAAAAGAACGATGGTAAGAAGAGATAAGAACTTTTTCATAGTTCTGACCTCCACTTGAGTTAAAGTATCTCCTTATAGTAGTTCGTAACTTTTCCCGGGTAGAGATCTTCTATAAAGAGAACAACCTTTTCCAGTGTTGCGTCGACCACTTTTTGACTTGTTCCTATCGTAACGATGCCTATTACAGCAGATTGCCATTTATTTTGGTCTCCTACCTCACTTACCGAAACGTTGAATTTGTTTTTTAGCCTCTCGATTATTCTTTTTACAACGCTTCTTTTTTCTTTGAGAGAATGGGCTTCGGAAATTAGGAGATGTACTTCTAAAAAACCGATTATTGCTGCCATTGGTCCTCCTTCAGAAATAGTCTCCGTTTCTCTAGGATTTTTGATATATTAATCGAAGTATTTTAATTCAGGCGGAGAGTAAAAATGGAAATTAAGCACCAACTTTGGAGATGTACAGTTTGTGGATACATTTATAGCGTTGAGGAAGGGGATCCAAAAAGTAACATTCCTCCGGGAACTTCCTTTGAGGATTTACCTGATGACTGGGTCTGTCCAATTTGTGGAGTTGGAAAGGAAAAATTTGAACCTGTAGACTAATGAAAATACTAATTGTTAGGTTATCTTCATTAGGAGATGTAATTTTAACGAGTTCTGTTTTAAGCCCCTTGAGAAAAGAGGGGATAGAGATAGACTTTTTAACCCTTAAGCCTTTTGGGGAAATTTTTAGATTTGACAAAAGACTTAGAAAAGTTTTCGAGGTAGAAAAAGAAACTTTTAAATCTCTTTCTTCTATCAGAAACTTAGCTAAAAGTCTTGAAAAAGAAAAATATGATTACGTCTTTGACCTTCATGGTGTGCTTAAAACCTTTATCTTTGGAAAGTTTCTTCCCTTTCCAGTTTACAGATACAAGAAGAAAACTCTCTTGAGAAGATTGATGGTTGTCTTTAAACCGTTTAAAGCCAAACCTCTGTTTGTTCCAGAACTTTACGCTGAAGTTTTTAAAAAAATAGGAATAGAAATAGGAAATCCTCGTCCTTCTCTTTTTTTAACCCAAGAAGAAAAAGAAAGAGTGAAAAAGTTTTTACCATTCGAGGAGTTTGTTGCTATAGCTCCTGGAGCAAGGTGGAAAACAAAACAGTATCCCATAGAAAAGTTTAAAAAGATTGTTGAACTTTTAGCCTCTAAAGGTAAAAAAGTTGTGGTTATCGGAGGGAAAGAAGAAAGGGAACTTGGGGACTTTTTAGCAAGTGGAAATAGCGTTATCAACTTTTGCGGAAAATTATCTATTAGAGAAAGCCTTTCTGTTATTTCTCTTTCCCAAGGAGTTATATCCAACGACTCTGCAGTTGTCCATATGGCAAGGGCTGTTAAAAAATTTGTGGTTGCTATTTTTGGACCAACCCATCCATCTTTCGGATTTGCACCAGCGGAAGATGAAGGAATAACTATAACTAGAAACTTACCCTGTTCTCCTTGTTCCCTCCACGGAAAGACAAAGTGCGAAAATAGGGAGTGTTTTGAGATTCCACCTGAAGAAATAATAGAAGTTTTTCTTGATAGAATTTCACAGGAAAATTTCTAAAAGAGGAAACTTTAAAATGACACCTAAGAAACTTTCTCTGGAAATCCTTGTCGTCTTCCTTATTAGCTGGATTATTGAGTTTCTTTACTTAGGAATAAAAGGAGTTTTTGAAGGAACAACTTTATCTCTTTTGGAGATTTCTCTCTCCTTTGATAATGCTGTTATGAATGCAGTTATTCTGACTGGTATGTCAAAAGTATGGAGAAGAAGATTTCTAACGTGGGGTATGGTTATAGCTGTTTTCGGTATGAGGTTTCTCTTTCCGGTTCTTATAGTATCAATAACTGCTGGTATAGGTGTAAGTAAAGTTGTGAATATCGCTTTTAGAGAACCTGAAGTTTATGCCCATTACCTTGAAAAAGCAGAACCTCTAATTCTTTCTTTTGGTGGAGCTTTCCTTCTTATGGTCTTTATAAACTGGTTGTTTGATGCAGGAAAGGATATTTATTGGATTAAGTTTTTAGAAGAAAAGGCTGCGAAATTGGCAAAACTGGGTGAAATAAAACTAATTGCCGCTTTAATGGTTGTTTTTATAATTGGTTTCTTGAAAAAAGACCCTAATGTGATTCTTGCTATGATCTTAGGAATCTTGCTTTTTGAGGTGGTGCACTTTATAAAAAGTTCTATGGAATATTTCGACAGGAACGGTATCGCTGCTGGAGGGCTTGGAGGATTTATATACCTTGAACTTTTAGATGCTTCGTGTTCTTTGGATGGAACAGTTGGAGCGTTTGCTATCAGCCAAAATTTGATTATTATCACTTTAGGTCTATCGGTAGGTGCCTTTATCTTACGTTCTTTAACAATCTATTTCGTTGAATCCGGAAAACTTAAACAACTTCCATACCTTGAACATGGAGCTCACTGGGGTATAGGTGGACTTGGAATAATGATGTTAATTCAGCTCTTCCACCACATTCCGGAACCTATAATAAGTGGAATCGCATTATTCTTTATTTTATCTTCTCTCTATTCTTCTATAAGGAGAACGGAAGGTCTACTTAAAGATTGAATATCCATTCTTTCCAGTCTTCCCCTATCTTTCCTTTTCTTCTATACCTTTCTAAGAAATTCTTGCAAGGGCAATTCCTTTCTAACCTTTCAAGTTCTTCAACAACATGCTTTAGAATTTCAGGAAATCTTTCTACTGCAAGGTCAACAAGTTTTTTCTGTTCCTCTGGTAGCATTCCTTCAAAGAGAATGCCAGCTTTAAATTTGTAAGGTTTTATGCTTTCAGCGTAGTTTGTGATATAGCAGATGGCACCATAACAGATTTCAAGTTCTTTAGCTAAAAAGATTTCGGGAGATAATGTCATTCCAACAAGATCACCTCCTAAAAGTTTAAAAGCTTTAATCTCTGCTGGTGTTTCGAGCCTTGGTCCTTCGGTACAAGTATATGTCGCTCCAAATTTGAAAGGAAATCCAAGACGTTCTAAGGTGTTTTTTAGAACAGTGCTAATTTCTGGACAGAAAACGGGGTTTTGTCTTACAAAACCAAGCCCACCATTTTCAAAAAATGTATGTTTTCTTCCTTTTGTGAAGTCTAGAATATCGTCTGGAATAACGTAGTCTCCTGGCTTTAATTCTTCCCTTAAAGATCCAGGTCCTGTCCAAGCAACTATTCTTTTAACTCCTAAGAGCTTAGCAGCGTATATGTTGGCTCTGTAGTTTACAAAAGGAGCTGTAGTGTCGTAATCTTTTTCTCCGTGTCGGGATAAAAAGAGAAATTCAAAACCGTTTTCGTGTCTTAGCTTGTATATTGGATTTGATAATCCAAAAGGGGTATCTACTTGTTTCTTTTCTAGGACTTTTCCGAATGATTCTTTTTCTAAAAAATAAGCTCCACTTCCCCCTATTATGAGGACTTTAGCCACGGTTTCTCCCTATCTTTGGAGGGGTTATTCTATGTAGTTTAAATCTTTCCTTTGCTAAATCTACTACCCAGCCTATCTCTTGATACCTTTGGACAAAAGGATCTATTGATATGCCACCTCTTGGGTTAAACTCTCCGTAGACTTCTATATAGAAGGGATTTAACAGCTTGAAAAGATCATCAGCTATTAAGTTAACTGTATCCTCGTGAAAGCCACGAGAATTTCTAAAAGAAAAAAGGTAGAGTTTTAAGGACTTACTCTCTACAAGCCACTTGTCCGGTATGTACTGAATATAAATAGTTGCAAAATCTGGCTGACCTGTAATGGGACACAAGGTAGTAAATTCAGGACAGTTAAACGATACCCAGTAGATTCTGTCTGGGAATTTGTTTGGGAATTTTTCTAAGATTTCTGGTGAGTAATCGAATATGTATTCTGTTTTTTTTCCCAGTTTTGAAACAGTTCCAAAATCTTTTCTTTCCATTGGAACACCTTTGGCGGAGGATAGTTAAATAAAAAAAGGGTGACGCCACGTGGCGCCACCTTTCTCCTAATGAGGGGAGGGAGGGGGAAAAGGGGGGGATTATGAAGACAGTATAAACCTCCCCTCTACAAAATATAATGGCGTCCCCAGCGGGATTCGAACCCGCGTCGCCGGCGTGAAAGGCCGGTGTCCTAGGCCTGGCTAGACGATGGGGACGCTTGGTATGACCATAATATAGGCCACCATTAAGAATTGTCAACAGGTTTTAGTAAACTGTTGCACTGAAAAAAAGCTTTACTGTAACCTTCTCATAGACATAAAGTTTATAATTTCTATACAACCTTATATCAATTATTAATTTTTGTTAGGAGGAATAAGAAATGGAAAAGAAGGAGAAGCTTTATGAAGGAAAAGCCAAGATTTTGTATAAGACAGATAGCAATAATTTGCTTGTCCAATACTTTAAAGACGACACAACAGCTTTTGATGGCGTAAAGAAAGAAGTTCTTGAAGACAAAGGTGTAATTAACTGTGCTATTTCAACCGTGATATTTGAGTATCTTGAAAAGCACGGTATTAAGACCCATTTCGTTGAAAGACTTTCTCCAAGAGAAATGCTTGTTAAGAAGTGTGAAATTATTCCTGTGGAAGTTGTTGTTAGAAACATTGCTGCTGGAAGTTTCTGTAAAAGGTATGGAGTAGAACAAGGAAAACCTTTACCTGAACCCCTTGTTGAATACTTCTATAAGTCTGATGAACTTCATGACCCAATGGTATGTCCAAACCACGTTTACCTTTTTGGATGGGCTACAAGAGAAGAACTTGCCCACATGACAAAAGAGGCTTTAAAAATAAACGAGCTTTTAAAGAAGTTCTTTGACGAAATAGATATTATCCTGGTTGACTTTAAGCTTGAATTTGGAAGACACAACGGAGAAGTAATCTTAGCTGACGAAATTACTCCGGATGCTTGTAGACTTTGGGATAAATCAACAAAGGAGGTTCTTGACAAGGATAGATTTAGAAAAGACATGGGTAAGGTAGTAGAAAGCTACAAAGAGGTTTATAGAAGAATTATGGAAAGATACGAAAGAGTTGAGGAGTAATGATGCTCATAAGCAATGTTGATAAAGAAATGAAAATTGCACTTGAAAAGTACGAGAAACCCAAAGATATAAAACGTGTCCTTTCCGGTATGCGTCCGACCGGAAAAATTCACCTTGGAAACTATTTTGGAGCATTAAAGACATGGCTGGAACTTCAGGATAAAGCTGAGTGCTTTTTCTTTATTGCCGATTGGCACGCGATAACAACCTCTTATCACGATACTAAAAGTTTAGCCGATAATACCCTTGAAATGATGGCAGACTGGGTTGCTGCCGGCTTAGATCCTGAAAAATCGGTTTTGTTTGTTCAGTCATCTGTAAAAGAGCATGCTGAGCTTCATCTCCTTTTAAGTATGATTACTCCTGTTAGGTGGCTTGAAAGGAATCCAACTTACAAAGAAATGATGGAAAACCTAAAGGATAGAGAACTTGCAACTTACGGATTTCTCGGATATCCTGTTCTCCAAACCGCAGATATAGTTCTTTATAAGGCAGATACAGTCCCTGTCGGAATAGACCAAATTCCCCACTTAGAACTTTCTCGAGAAATTGCTCGTAGATTTAATAGATTTTTTGGAAAGCTTTTTCCTGAACCTCGTCCTTACCTTTCCGAAGCGCCAAAGCTTCCCGGACTTGACGGTAGAAAAATGAGCAAGTCTTACGGAAACTGCATATACTTAGCAGATACTGAAGAAGAAGTAAACAAAAAGGTAATGTCAATGGTTACTGACCCTTCAAGGGTCAGGAAAACCGATCCTGGACATCCTGAGGTTTGCTCTGTTTTTGCTTATCACAAGATATTCACTTCACTAGATAAGACTAAAGAGCTTGAAGAGGCTTGTAAGAAAGGAAAAATTGGTTGTGTTCAGTGCAAAAAAGAACTTGCTAAAAACTTAAATAATTTCTTAAAGCCAATTAGAGAAAAGAGACAGAACTTGCTTTCTAAACCTGAAAGTCTCATTGAAACTTTTGCTGAAGGTTCTAAGAAAGCAAGAGAAATTGCTAAAGTTACGATGGAGGAAGTAAGAGAGGCTGTGAACTTTTTAAAAGTTTAGATTGTCTTTTTTTTCTCCCTTTCTTACTTTTTTCCTTATAACCTTATTTTCAAGGTTTAACAAGTGATGATTACAGACGAAAAATTCATGAAGCTTGCTATCAAGGAAGCCTACAAAGCAAAAGGAAAAACCCTTCCTAATCCGGCAGTTGGTGCCGTTATAGTTAAAGATGGCAAAGTAATAGCAACAGGTTATCATGAAAAGGTAGGACTTCCCCATGCTGAAAGAATAGCGATAGAGAAAGCAGGAGAAAATGCTAAAGGATCTATACTTTACGTAACCCTTGAACCTTGTAACCATTATGGAAAGACCCCTCCCTGTTCAGAAAAAATAATAAATGCTGGAATAAAGAAAGTAGTGGTCGGAATTAGAGATCCTAACCCTGTAGCGAGAGGGGGAGTTGAAAGGCTAAAAAGTGCAGGAATAGAGGTAAAAGTTGGAGTTCTTGAAAAGGAGTGTTTTGAGCTTATAGACGACTTTATTGTTAACTTGAAGGAAGATCGTCCTTTTATTTCTTTAAAGCTCGCAGCAACACTTGATGGGAAAATTGCAGATTATAAAGGAAATTCCAAGTGGATAACTTCTAAAGAGTCCCGCAAACTTGTTCATCTTTTAAGAAGCTACCATAATGCTGTAATGGTAGGAATAGGAACTGTCCTAAAAGATGACCCACTTTTAAATGTGAGAGAAGTAGAAACAAACTTTCAGCCTAAAGCAATAGTTGTTGATCCCCACTTAAAAATTCCTTTAGATTGCCGATTAATAAAAAGTAGAAGTGAAGACTTGATAATCATTACTACAAGGAAAAGTATGACTTCTGAGAAGAGTTTATTTTTAAGAGAGAGAGGAGTTAAACTACTAGAAGCAGGTAAAAGTTCTATTGAACTTAAGACTGTTTTGGGAAGGCTAAGAAAAGAGTTCGGTATTTATTCAATTATGTGTGAAGGTGGCTCAAAGTTGGCAGGTAGCTTATTGGAGGAGAATTTAATTGATAAGTTCTACCTATTCTATGCACCTAAAGTCTTAGGTGGAAAGGGAATGTCAATGTTTGAAGGAGGTTTTTTGATAGAAGATGCTCATCCAATTAGGATCTTTTCAATCAATAGTATAGGTAATGATTTACTAATTAAGGCTTATAGAATAGAGGCAATATAATGAAACTGGGTACTATAGGAAATGCTGAAAGAAATTTGCTTTATATTCCTAAGAATATAAAAAGAATAGAAGAAAAAAAATACAGTTTAGGAAGAGAACTTTTAAAAGACGGTATTCCTAGAGGGACTACCTACTTTATTGCTGCGGAAAGAATAAAAGATGAAAGTAAAGTTTTAGAAGTAGGATGTTCTTATGGTTATTTTGGTAAGCAACTAAAGAATTTAAAACAGGTAAATATAGTTGGAATAGATATTGATAAAGAAGCTTTAACTGAAGCTAAAGAAACAGGTGCCTATGATACATTGTTAGAGATGAACTTAGAATCTTCTCAATCTCTCTATGAGTTAAAAAAAAGATACTATGAAAGTTTCGATACTATTTTATGTTTGGATGTTTTAGAACATATAAGAAATATAAATGAACTTTTTTTAACTTTAATTTCTTTGCTGAAACCTGAAGGAGAACTAGTAGTAAGTATTCCTAACATAGGGCATTTAGATATTATTTACAATCTATTAATTGGAAGATTTAATTATTCTCTTCTGGGAATACTTGATAACACTCATCTAAGGTTCTTTACTGAAGATTCTTTTAGGGACTGGATTCAGATTATATCTGAAGATAACAAGTTGAATTTACAAGTAGAGTTGATTGGACAAACTTTTTCAGATCGGATAGAACTGTCTGGAGAGTTGGATAATAATCTACAAGAATATGTAATAAAGAAGCTGATTTTAATGAGTAAAAAAGTAAACAATAGAAATTTATTTGTCGTTCAAAATTTGTTCTCAGTTAGGAGATATAATGGGTAATAAAAAGGGAATAAGTTTGTTAATTCCTACTTATAACCGGCCTTACTTTCTTCGTAGAGCTCTTATTTCTGTCTTGAATCAAACTAGACTACCGGATGAAATAATAATTTCTGATGATAATCCCTCTTCTAATGAAAACTTTGTAGCTATTAAAGATTTGGTTGAAAAACATAAAGGGCTGATAAGATATAGGAAAAATAGTGAAAGGCTAGGGGTAGAAAAAAATTACTCCAAATTATTAGAAGAAGCAAATTATGAATATGTAAAGTTTCTTGCAGATGATGATTGGTTGCATCCAGAAACTTTAGAATTAATGGAAAAAGTCCTTGATCGATATGAAGAGGTTGTCCTTGTTTCTTCTCAAAGAATTCCTGTTAATGAAGAAGAGGAGCTTGTTTACGGTGTAGAAGCCACGAAACCTTTATGTAGTGAAGATCAAATATTGAATGGAAAAGAGGTAATAAGGAAATCCTTAACTGATTTAAAAAACTACGTAGGAAAATTTTCAACCTATATGTTTAGGAAATCTCATTTAGATATAAATCCTTTTCAGTTTTGTGGTTTAAACTTTAGAGCCAATGCAGACTGGGTTTTATGGATGTATTTGCTATCTAAGGGAAATCTTTTCTATTTTTCTCGTCCTTTGTCTTTTTTTACTGTTCATTCTGGACAAGATCAAATTAGTTTGAGTGATCAAATCTCTGGGGTTAAAGAACGTATAGAACTCATTTTTAATGAGAGAGTTCATAAAACTTTTGGTATTCAACTAACTTCTGAAGAAAAAGCACAAGCGGTTGAAAACTTAGCGTTAGATTTAGGTTATTTAAAATTAAAGCTTCCTAAGAACAAAACTGAAGAACTAATAGAGATCCTTTTAGAAAAGTATCAAAAAGATCTGTTAAAAATAATGAAGGAAGAATATGATCGTTCTCCCTTTTCTATTATAGTTGTTACCTATAACTCTTCTTCGACTATAGAAAAACTCCTTGAATCCCTGAACGCTTCTATAAGAGAAGATGACGAAGTAATAATTATTGATAATGCTTCACACGATGATACTTTCTCTATAATTGAAGAATTTTTAAGAAAAAAAGAACTCACAAATTATAAGGTTGTTAAGTTAAATGAGAATATTGGTTATGCTGCTGCAGTAAATGAAGGAGTAAAGTTATCCAGGAATGACTATCTCGCTTTTGTTAATCCGGATACAGTTCTTCCTGTTAATTGGAGTAAAGTTGTTTACGAAAATTTGAAAAAGACAGAAGTTGGAGCAGTAGGAGCAATTTCTAACTATGCTATTGATTTACAAGATGTTAAAAGATTTTCCTCCTTTGCCGAGGTTCTGGAAGAAGAAACCTTCTGCAAGTATGTAAACTTAGTTAATGAGCACTTGGGTAATTTATACGGGAAAAGCAGTGAAGAAAAGAAATTTCTTGTAGGTTTCTTTTTAGCAACGAAAAAGGAGGTCTTTGAAAAGGTAGGGGGCTTTGATAAAGAACTTTTTTTAGGAATGGATGACCTAGATTACTCTCTAAAATTAAGAGAGCACGGTTTTAAACTTCTTCTTCCTAAGAATCTTTTTGTTTACCATGAAGGACATGTTTCGTTTAAGAATAGCAAAGGAAGTGAAAAACTTAGAGAGTTGACGGAAAATGTTTTTGCCGAGAAATTAATAAAGAAGTATGGTTTCGGCAATGTACCTACACCTGAAGATCTTTGGGCAGATAAGGGGGCAATTTACTTTGCAACTTTTTTACCCGCAGATCCTAAATATAGGTTTATGTTTAAGTTCTCAGATGGAAAAGTGGATTTTAGGCATGTAGCGAAGGAGATTGTAAGAAAGCCAAAAGTAGGAATCATTACAGTTTCTTATTTTTCGTCAGAAGAAATATATCTCATGGCAAGGAGTTTATCCAATTTATCCTATACTAATTTTCATTGGTACATAATAGATCATTCTGAAGACGAAAAAGAAATAGATCTTTTAAGATCTGCTACATTAGTTTTACCTGACCATAAGGTAACAATTATAGGTAGAGAAAATCTTGGCTATGCAGCAGGAGTAAATTTTGGTGTTGAATTAGCCCTTAAGGATGATTGTGAGTATTTATGGATTTTAAATCCAGATGTAGAAGTAGAGTCTAACACACTTATTGAATTACTAAGAACGGTTCTATTTACCGGGGTTCCTGTTGTAACCTGTAAGATTAGAGATTCTGTTGAAAGAGATAAACTCCAATATGATGGATTTAGAGCTAGTTATAAGCCTTTTCTGGACTATCCTCAGCGAATACATAGAGTTTTATTTTTGTCTGGAGCTAATATATTTTTAAAGGCAGAAATTTTTAAAAATGTGAAATTTGAAGAATCGTACTTTCTCTATTTTGAGGATAATGATTTTTATGAAAAACTCTTAGGTTGTGGACTGTATCCTTTATATACTCCTTATGTTAGTGTTTATCATAAAAATAAAAGCGGTAAATTTTTATCTTCACCAGTAGAGATTTATTATTTTTTCAGAAATCTCATTTTCTTTTTTAAAGGAAGAGATATTTCATTTATTATCGAAAAGGTTTTTGAAGTTTACAAAAATATTTTTTCAAACAAGAAAAAGCTTAGATCACTAATAGCTGCTATTTACGATGGAGTATTTGATAAACTAGGAAAAAGTGACCTTTCTTTCCTTTCTTCCCTTCCTAAAGATCGAAACAAAAAGAAACTTCTAAAAAGCTATCTGGACCTAAGAAGAGTTAGTAAAGTTCTAGCAATGGAAAAAGGAAGAGAGTATCTGCTTTTAAATCCAAGGGATAGGGATGTATTCTATAAATACTTTAGGGACGCTATAATCTTGATGGAGAGGTGAGAAGTGGAAGAGAAAGTAAGTGTTTTAGTGATTTCAACTGGTAAATTTAATGAGGAATTGGTCACTTCACTGGAAGAAAATAGAGACTATATTAAGGAAGTTTTTATCTCAGGTGATACAAGTTCTCTTCCTGAAGGAATCAAGGATCTTCAAATTCCTTTGATTTATTTGGATATCCAAACTTTTAATAAAGCTGTCATAAGGAATAAGTTTTTAGAGTCCTCTTCGTCAGAATTGGTTCTTTTCCTTAGTTCTGAATGTTCTTTAGAAGATTCAACAATTGAAGAACTCGTTGCAGATATGGAGGATTTTGGGGCAGATATTGTTTATCCTAACTTAATAGTGCAACTTGGGGAGGAAGAAAAAATAAGAAACTTTGACGATTTTTATGGAAAAGAAGTTGAGATTGTGAAAAGTCTTTCCATAGAAAAACTTATTCCTGAATGGGGAATACTTGCTAGAAAGTCAAAAATAGAAAGTTTAAATCGTTTTGATGAAAAGTTTGCAGATTACGAATTTTATGAATTTTTGTACAGAAACCTCAGAAATCTAAGACTGAAGCTTTCTGAGCTTAGTTATGTAACTTACTCGATAGGCAATACTTTTATAGATACATCATATAGAAGTTTGGTTATACGAAACAACGTACTAAAAAATTATGATTGGAAGTCAGAGATTTTTCCCTTTCTCTCATGGGAAGAAAAACCGGAAGTAGCTGAAGCAACTGCCCTCACGATAGTAGGTAGAACTCTTTCAGACTATTATGATTACTTTAACGCATCAGATTTCTTTAGAAAAGCTTTACTTACATTTCACAACCAGGTAACCTTGCAGGAATTAATAAAAATCTATTTAAATATGGGATTATTTAGAGAAGCAAAAGACTTAATTAGTGATTTACAAGGAGTATCTAAAGAAGATCAGGAGAAATTAAACTTTTATACTGAAAAAGTGGAATCTTTAGTTAAAGAGCTTGAAAAGGGAGTAGAAGAAGGGAAGGTTTTTGAGGTCTTTACTGCTATTCAGGATGTGGCAACATTTTACGAGGGAGCACCTATTCATAATATTCTCGGAGTTATTAATTGGATACAAGGTAATAAGGAAGAGGCTTATAAATTTTTCTTTAAGGCAGTAACGATGAATCCTTTGGATAATGACTATCTCTACAATCTTGCAGAAGTGGCAAAGGATCTCAATAGAAAAGAAGAAGTAAAAAACCTTATTGAGAGACTGGTTAGTATCGAGAGGAAAAATGGTTAAAAAAAATAAATCAAGAGATGAAAATTATTGGAAAGTTTTAAATTCCTTGAAAGAAAGAGAATTTTTTAAAGATACATTAAAACAGCTAAAATCTAAGAGGTTGATATTCACGGTAACAACTGGGCGCAGTGGGACAGGATATCTGGCAAAGATGTTATCTTTATTCCCTTCTATTTACGCTTTTCACGAACCGGAGCCTGATTTTGTAGATGTCATGAGAAAAGCAATAGAAAAACCAGAATTGGCTGTTAAGTTTTGGGTTTTCAAAAAGTTGCCGGTTATAGCAAAGCTTTTAAAGAATATTTACTGTGAAACGAGCCATTTATTCTGTAAAGGGTTTTTCTATCCTTTACTTGACTTAGGCATTCTTCCTGAGCTGATCATTTTAAGGAGGGAGAGAAGAAAAGTAGCAAAGAGTTTATTTGAATTAGATACTATTCCTGGTAGAACACCATTAGCTATCTTTTACTACTTGAAACCTGATGACAGAGGAGTCTATTTACCTTTAGCAAATTGGCAAAAGCTTCATGACTATCAACTATGTTATTGGTATTGTTTAGAAATAGAAAAAAGAATGGAAATTTATAGAGAAGAAGTACTAAAAAGAGGTGGCAAAGTATACGAGGCAGAATTTTCATCACTTCTTAGTCTTGAAGGCTTTATTTCTTTTGTCGATAAGATGGGAATACTTCCTTCACATCCTGAAAACATTATTGAAAAACTTAAGCAACAAATAGGAAAGAAGATTAACGAGAAAAGGGAAGAAAAAGTTAGGAAACTTGAAAAGGAACTTTCCACTTCTCAGATAGAGGAACTAGAGAGGGAAGTGGAAAACTTGGTGGGGTATTCGGGGTACAAATGAAAATTTCTGCTTGCATAATAGCGAAGAACGAGGAAAAAAATCTTCCTAGACTTCTTAAGAGCCTTAGGGGAAAGTTTGAAGAGATAATACTTGTTGATACAGGATCAGAAGATAGAACAGTAGAGATAGCAAAGGAATATGGTTGTAAAGTTGTAAAACACGAGTGGAATGGTTTTGCAGATGCAAGAAATAGAGCTATAGCAGAAGCAACTGGTGATTGGATATGGCACTTTGATGCCGATTTCGAGCTTGAAGAAGAGGAGTATAAGAAAGCTTTGGTTTATTTAAAAAACGTTCCTGATTCTGTAGATGCAGTCTTAATAGGAGTAAAGAACTTTGATAAGTTTGGAAAGGTAAAAAGTATATCCTCTCACATTTTTATTCATCGAAATAAACCTAAGATTAAATGGGTTGGAAAGATCCATGAGACCCCAAATGTAGAGTTTGCAATAGGTATTCCTATATTTGTGAACCACTATGGTTATGCAGATGAGAAAATACAGATAGAGAA